>BJHB01000124.1:0-8322 GCA_014191415.1 Chloroflexota bacterium | reverse complement strand
CAAGGCGCGTGCGCGCTGACGGAGCCGTGCGCGGATCTGCGGATCGCCTTCGGACTGCTTGTATTCCTCTTTGATGTCTTCCTTGGACATCTTGAGGCTCTTATCAAAGACCCAGCGCTGATAGAACTAGTCCGCGAACGCCATCACGGCGAACACGCCTACGACACGCCAGACCACCTGGTAGACCGCTGCACCAATCATGACCGCTGCGTCCCGAGGTGACACGTTCGAGAGCATCGGTAGCTTGTCAACCTGTCCTTGAAGAGCCGACCACGCAACGGAGCCGACCAGCGCTACCTTCAGGACGGACTTCACCAAGTCAACGAGCGAATTGGAGGAGAACAGCCTCTGGAACCCCGCAAGCGGGTTCATCCGCGAGAACTGCGGTTGGAGTGGCTTCAGTGTGAACAACGGCCCAACCTGGACAAGGCAACTTAGCACCGCGACTGCCAACAATCCAAGGCAGAACGGCGCCATCGCCTTCATCACCGTCAGAGCCAATCCCATGGCACTCATGTGGACACTGGCGACGGTGTAGTCGGGATGGGTGATGCGCATGAACGTGTATCGGGTCATGTCAATCAGCATGACGCTGATCGACTCGAAGTTCGACTGCAACAGCCATGCTCCAGCGAAAAGCACGACCGCCGTGTTCACCTCAACGCTCTTGAGGACCTGTCCACGGTCACGGGCCTCAGAACGCCTCCGGGGTGTCGCCTGTTCTGTGCGCTCACCAGGCACGGAGAACCCCCACTCGACCGGAACGCATCATGGGCATCGCCAACG
The DNA here is from genome assembly GCA_014191415.1 of Chloroflexota bacterium. Classification (GTDB taxonomy): domain Bacteria; phylum Chloroflexota; class UBA11872; order UBA12225; family UBA12225; genus UBA12225. Next base: position 7,536 of record BJHB01000124.1, on the reverse strand, counting down.
CATCGCCATGCCGAACCCACACAAGGGCAGTCATCGCGCACCTAGCCCAGCAGCGAAAGGAGTAAGAACCGAAATCAGTTCACCGAAGGCCCTTGCCATGATGTAGGCAACCGTAGGCACTGTCACAACCAACATGAGGAACCCGACAGCAATCTTTGCCGGCATGCCCACTACGAACACGTTCAGCTGCGGAACGCTCCGGGCCACCATCGCCAATGCCACATCCGTAAGCAGCAATGCGGTGAGGACTGGGAGGGCGATCCGTGAGGCAGTAAGGAAAATCTCGCGCCCCATTCCAAACACCAGCTCGATTGGCGGGAGGTACGAGCCAACTCGATCAATCGGCGCAAGCTGGAAAGTCCGCTCCACACCTAACAGGACCATGTGATGTCCATCAATGGTCAGAAAGACCAGAGTCGCGACAAGGGTGTAGAACTGGTCGATAAGGCTGGCGTTGGTCGAAGTCAATGGGTTGATGATGTTGGCAAGTGAGAACCCCATCTGGAGGCCAATCACATGTCCGGCACCTTCGAGCGAGGTGAAAATCAGCAAGACAACAAAACCAACCAGCGCGCCAATCATGATCTCCCGCGCGGCCCGGCCAAGAAATCCGCTTACATCCTGCGGAATGACCACTCCGGCAGGTGCAACCACTGGCAACATCACCAGAGCCACCGTCAGCCCGAAAAACACCCGCAGTTGGGGAGATGTGCCCCTGGATCCAAAGACCGGAGCCACGATCATCATCGTTCCGACGCGGCAGAACACCAGGAAGAAGGCTTCCCACATCGCTGGTGTCTGCGAAAGCAAATCCACGTCAGTATTCTCGTCGTCGTCCTACCGAGCGAAAGTCGGCAGCGAAATGAACAGGTTTGCGATGTAGGTGATCAGACTGTTGAGCATCCACGGGCCGAAAATTGCGCCGGCTACGAACACCGCGAGGATCTTCGGGACAAACGTCAGCGTCATCTCATTGATCTGGGTGACCGCTTGAAAGATTGAGATCACCAACCCAGTTACAAGACTGAAGAGAAGAAAGGGCAGCGAGACCTCAAGCGCGATCATCATCGCGTTCCGCGCCAGATCGAAGACCATTCCTTCAGTCATTGCATCCCACCAAAGCCAAAGCAGACGTTACTCCGCCCCGCCTGTTGAGGATACGCCGGTAGGTCTGTCCGAGGGATCAGCCACGTGGCTGATTTTTCCGGTAACTCGACCGAAGGTCGAGGTTCGCGGGCGGGAAGCCCCCATCGTCCGGTGTGGGCGCACGTACCGCGCGTCAGTTGAAACTCAGAACCAGAGCTCGCATGAGGAGGTACCACCCATCAACCATCACGAAAAGCAGGATCTTGAAGGGAAGCGAGATCAGTACCGGCGGCAGCATCATCATGCCCATCGACATCAGGACCGTCGACACCACAAGGTCAATCACCAGGAACGGGATAAAGATGACGAACCCCATCTGGAACGCGGTCTTCAACTCGCTGATGATGAAGGAGGGGATGACCACATAGGTCGGTACGTCCTCGATCGACTTCGGCTGATCCAACCTTGCAAGGTAGACAAATAGGGCAAGGTCTTTCTCGCGCACCTGACGCAGCATGAAAGCCCTCAGCGGGGCCTCGGTCTTGGCAAACGCTTCAGACTGGGTGACTTTCCCATCCACGAAGGGTGAATACGCCTCACGCTCAACCTGCTGCACCACTGGAGCCATGACAAAGAACGTGAGGAAAAGTGCAAGGCCAATAAGCACCTGGTTCGGCGGCAACTGAGGCACGCCAATCGCATTTCTAATGAGGGAAAGAACAATGATGATGCGCGTGAATGCCGTCACCATGATCAGGATTGCCGGTGCCAAGGACAGCACGGTCAACAGAACAATGATCTGGATTGACTGCACGGTGTCTTGCGGCCCCTGGGCCTGATCCACCCCAAGGGTCACCTTCGGAATCGACTGCCCGCCAACGGAATCCGCTGCCCCACATCCTGTCAGTGCGAATAGCAGCGAAAATGCAAGGAGAAGAGGCACGTATGGGATGCCAACTCGTCGACGTGACGACGGAACTTCCGGGCAATCATGGTCGGCACGAGCCGGGGCGGACGCCCGACCCAAAATACCCGGAGCCCCAGCGTTCATCATTTGCCTCTCACTCATCGCCACGGAGGCGTCGCTTGCTTTCGTCAAGCCGACGAAGGACAGCTGCCATCACGGCGGCATCGGCGCCCTGATCTCCAACGGGCTCCAACGGACCCGAACGTGCGACCCCAACCTCTCCATCACCCTGTCCGGTCATCCGTGTCATCGCGCCCGGCCCTCTTGGCGTACCTGCACCCGGAAGTGCCTCAATCTCATCCTGCTCGAACTCGGTTACCAGCGTCACGCTGCCATCGCTAGCCCCGATAAGGAGCAGTCTCTCACCAACTTCAACCAAGTGTAATGAAGCCGAACCCTTCGACCCAACCGATGGAAGCTTGACCGTCTCACGAACCCTTATCGACACGCCCCTGCCGGTAGTGACTCCACCCAACCCTATAGCGCGCAGTGCCTGCGCTCCAACCACGATCAGTACCAGAACCACCGCCACACTGATGATGGCCCGTAGCGCGCCATACCAGGTAACCGTCGGATCAGTTCGCTCAGGCTCCTGATAGGGCGCAAGGAATCCTGCAGAGGCCGTTCCAGACGGCGTTACTGCGGAACCACCGGCCGCTTCTCTCGGGAGAACCGGCCTATCGCCCGGGGCAACTGCCGCGGTTGCCCTCGGGGACATTTGGGTCGACCTCGAAACTGCGCCATCGTCCGGGATACTGACCCAGACAAGACCGAGGAGGAGAACCGCAAGCAGCGCACCCAGACGAACAAGAAGCGACTGCCGCGCAAACCAATCCCTGACAGGATCAAGCATCAGTCAGCTACCGGCGTCCCATCGGAGGTCCGACAACCGCGCCACGCCGGTTGGTCGGCCACTGATCACCGCGCCTTGCCGAGCCGATGGTCCGGATGGACGATTTCGGTTACCCGAACACCAAAGTTCTCATCCACCACGACAACCTCGCCTCTGGCGATCAGCCGGTCATTCACCAGAATGTCCACCGGGTCCGTCGCAAGCTTGTCCAGCTCGATCACTGATCCGCTACCCAAGGACAAGACGTCCTTGATCGCAAGCTCCTGCCTACCGAGCTGCACCGTGATGCGGAGGTTGACATCGAGGAGCAGGTCGAGGTTGCCACCACCGGCGGACGTGCCAGCACCATCGATTGCCTCGAACTGTGCAGGATGCACACCTGCGCCACCCGCCTCGGCCGTCATTGTCTCTTCCATAGCAACTGTATTCCTCTCCATGAGGGCACGCGATCCGGTCAACCCGATTCGCTCACCCGGCACCGTTCAGGCCAGGGGATCAGCCCTCGCTCGACCCGTCTTCTTCGTCGTCACCTTCACTGATGATCGACGTTATCCGGATCGCAAGACGCTTGCTGCGAAGGCCCGGCCTCGCGTGGTACTTCCGTTCGCCATTGACCAGGACAGAAATATCACCAGCCACCCGGGCACCCAGCGGAATCACATCGCCAACCTGCAACTCAAGCACATCATTGAGTGTCACGTCTGCATTACCAAGTTCGACAATGATCGGAACCTGGATATTTCCAAGGCCGCGGCGAACCTTCTCATCGTCATCTGGCGACCGACGCACAATCGAGGAGGGTGGAACGTTCGCGTGAGCAAGCTTTCCAACAAGCGACTCGATCATCGCGAAGGGGTAGCAGACACGGATCATTCCCTCAGCATCACCCACGTGGACCCGGATATCGGCTGTCAGGCAAGCGTCGGACGGCAGGGCAATGCGCATGTACGTGGCACTGGTGTCGGACATCACTATTTTGGGGTTGAGACGGTCAACGTCCGCCCAACCGGTCCGTACACCATCCATCACCAAAGGCAGCAAGTGCTTCTGGATCAGGCCATTCTCGATGTCCGTCGCCTCACGGTCAGCACGCAGCCGCTTGGGAAGACCGCCCTGCAGCCGATCCAGCGAGGCAAACATCACGTCGCGGCTGATCGCGATCATGAAATGGGAGGGAAGCGGCTCTGACTCCAAGGCGTAGACGAAGTACCCCTCGTTGACCCCGTCCACGAACTCGGCATAGGCCTGCTGATGGAGCTCAGCGAGGGTCGAGTCAACGGGAGACCGGAGGGTTCCTGAGAGGTCTACCCCGAAGCCAGCCCCGAGTGCATCATGCAATGAAGATAGGAGCCGAAGGTTTTCACGGGTGAACTTCAGCGGCCGGCGGAAGTCATAGTCACGGACTACTGGATCCTGACCATCGTTGCGGACGGTGTGCCCGAATATGTGCCCAGACCCATCACCACCGGCTGCACGCGCACCGTCCATGAGCGCCTCATGTTCGGCCTCGGAGAGTAGACGCTCCTCAGTTACCACGATCACCCACTCCCAAACTCACGTACTTGCATGTCAAACGAAACGTTCACCGGCTTCCGGGAACTCCGGTCCTGAGTTCCCGACGGAATGCAAGACCTTTCCCCGCGCCACCCGGCGCGGAGCCTTCGTCATGCTAGCGCCCTGCAGGCCTCGGCGTCGGAACGGTTGTTGGTCCCTGCGTTGCAGGAGGAAGGATCCAGATCTCGACACGTCGGTTCTTCGCCCGGCCCTCGGGGCTCAAGTTGTCAGCAATGCTCCTCGTCTCCGCCAAACCGACCGCCTGTAACCGCTTCCGGTCTACGCCGACTTCCGCAAGCAAGTTCGCCGCAGTCGCCGCGCGCGCCGAAGAGAGAAACCAGTTTGTTGGAAATCGCTCAGTATTCGGGGAAACGTCGTCGGTGTGACCTTCAACGCGGATTGGGTTGCTGTCCGGGAGCGCCATGAGACGATCGGATATGAATTCCAGTGTCTGCCGACCCTCAGGGCGCAGCTCGGAGCTTCCAGAACTGAACACCATGCCCCCGGCAAGAGTGATGACAACTGCATCCTTGCTGGAAGTCACGCTGATCTGGTCGCCCAACTCCTCCTTGAGTGCATAGGAGGTGAGCTCTTCGCCGACCGTCTCGCCGACGCTCGTCATGCCAGCAAATGCATTGGTGACTGGCCCAAGCATGATCTGCTGCTTATTGACGTTGCCACGAACACCGCCAGTGTTGAACGCCTTCGAGAGAGAAGAAGCGATGATCTCATACTTGATCGGATCCTGAATGCTCATTGCATAAAGCACAATGAACAGGGCCAGTAGCAGTGTGATCATGTCTGCGTATGTCAGCAAGTAACGCTCTGCGTTCTCGTGCTCCGCACACACATGCTTCTTTGGCAGTCCCATCTCATTACCCTCCAGGGTCCGACTGAGCGACGCAGGATAGTGACCTAGTGTGTAAACGCGTTCCCCCACCCGGTCGCCGGGTGGGGGTAGCTTCTCATCGACCTGTCAGGCTATTCCTGTCGCCAGATCAGCTCAACTGCGATTACTAGGCCGCAGCTGGCGCAGCCGCGCCACCTTCAGCAGCTTTAGCGAGGCGCTTCTGTTCGGCCGGCGGCAGGTAGGAGTTGAGCTTCGCCCTAACGAGGCGAGGCGAGTCCCCTGCCTGGATAGACAGGATGCCGGCGACGAGCATGTTCATGTACTCGACCTCGTGCTCGCTCTTGATCTGGCATCGCTTGCCGATTGGCAGCAGAAGCAGGTTTGCGAGCGCAACACCGAAGAGAGTTGCAATGAACGCGGTTGCGATGCTGTGTCCAAGCGCAGCAGCGTCAGCACCGCCGAGGCTACCGAGCACGATGGTCAGGCCAAGCACGGTACCGATGATCCCCATGCAGGGAGCAAATGCACCACCCTGGCCGTAGAACTCCTTGCCAACGTGGTGACGCTTCCCCATCTGATCGATGCGTACCATGAAGATGTCTGTGATCTGCTCAGCCGGAGTTCCGTCAACAACTTCCTGAACGCCTTCTTTCATGAAGGCATCATGAATGTTGCCCATTTCGCTTTCTAGGGAAAGCAAACCTTCACGCCGAGCCTTCTCGGCGAGCCTTACGAACGTCTGGATTGTCGCAACCGCATCGTGGTGCACGTCCGTGAAACCCGCAGAGAAGAAACCACCCCATGTAAGAGGGTTCTGGCCAGGGATACACATCCAAAGGGTCGCCGCAGTGCCACCGAAGATAATGATGATCGGTGATGGCAGCAGAAGAGCAGAAAAGTCGCCGCCTTCGAGCCAAAAACCAAACCCGAGAGCGAAGAAGCCTAGAAACAACCCGCCATACGAACCTAAGTCCGGCGCGCGCTTCGCCTCATGTCCACCTTCAGCCATGTCAACTCCTACCCTCAACACACAATCTGCGTCGTGCCGTTCCGCTTAGCATAGCAACGATGTGCGACGCATACAAACCACTGCCCAGACGGTTACCACATCGCGTAACTGGACCCTCAGTAAGCGTATCGCGGCTATTGACAAAATGGATCCGCGTCAATGAGACCACCGCGTTAGCGGCGATCAGCGGCGCCTTTGACCTACGAAGGGTCCTCAGCGACAATGCGTCTTCGATACTCGACGATGCGCTTCACCACTTCAGCCGGTTGCTCAATCACGATCACGCGCTTGCCGCTCGTCATCACGATGATGGTGTCGGGAGTGGCTTCCATGAACTCGATGAGGTCGGAGTTCAAGTAGAGGACTTGGCCGCCCAGCCGTGTCAGTCGGATCATCCTGCACCTTCTCAGCGGGCATCAGTGCCACGCCCCGGAATGACGCTACAGGATTGGGGATCACTGCGCTAGCGGGGACTGTCCGACACCCCACTGCTCACGAGTGGCAAATCGCACGAGATCAACCGCGCCACGCAACCCGAGTTTCGTGGCAATGTGCGACTTGTGCGCCTCGACCGTCTTCACACTGATGCTCAGGTGGGACGCAATCTCGCGGTTAGCCATGCCCGCACCGATGCATGTGAGCATTTCACGCTCTCTGTTTGAGAGTTGAGCCACCCCTGGTTGCGCCCAAGACCCGGGACGTGCCGGCGTCCGGTGCCAGCGGTCAATGACCTTGCGGGAGATGTCCGGCGCAACAAAGAATGCCGTGCGGTGAACTTCCCGAATGCCCCCGATGACAGTTGCCGCCGCGCCTTCCTTGAGGATCATTCCGCAAGCACTGGCAGCGAGCAGCGGGAGTAAATGGGGTTCCGCGGTTCGCGTTCCGGCCACGAGTACCTTGACCGCAGCCTTCAGACGGGTCCGGTGCTTGAGTACCTCAAACACACCACCGCCTGGCAACTCCATTTCAACGAGCGCAACGTCAACCTGAACACCAGCCAGATGCTGGGTCACCTCATTGACGTTCCCGGCCTCGGCAACAACCTCGAACCCTCCTGAAAGGTCGAGGATGGCGCGGATGCCGTGGCGCATCAACGCCTGGCCGTCGGCGATCAGGACCCGGATCGATCCTTCGTCCGATGACTGCTCCGGCGAGACCGGCAACCCGACCGTCGCAATCACGCCGACACCATCCTTTCAGTCCCCACGGCCAAGGGA
>BJHB01000123.1:0-8380 GCA_014191415.1 Chloroflexota bacterium | reverse complement strand
TCACCTCCAACTCGACCCAGGATCCTATGGGTCCGATGCGACATTCCACTTCAACCACAGCTTCGAAGGGGATGCGGAAGTTCTCAAATGGTTCAAGAGTGTCGACTTCCGGCGGGCGCTATCTCTTGGTATCGAGCGCGACCAACTCAATGAGACGTTTTGGCTTGGCGTTGGTACACCCGGTGCACCGGTCCCGGAAGACGCGTCACCTTACTTTCCTGGCGCCGAGTGGCGATCGAAGTGGCATAACCATGACCCCAAACAGGCAAACGCACTGCTTGACAAGATCGGTCTAACCCAGAAGGACGCAGACGGCTTCCGTATGCGAAGCGACGGCAAGGGGCGTCTTCGGATCGAAGTGACTGCGGTCCTCGGGTCTTTCATCGACTTTGCCCGAATCTGCGAGATCGTTGCCCAGCAGTGGAAGGAAATCGGCATCCAGGCCGACGTCCTCGCACAAGAGCGAAGCCTAGCGTTCAATCGCGCGCTGGCGAACGAGACCCAGATCATGGTCTGGGCAAATGACGGGTCGGAGAACCTGTTCCTCTTCCCTCGACACGCACTTCCTGTAGATCCGGCCCAGTGTTTCATGGGCATCAACATCGCCAAGTGGTACGCGAGCGGTGGCAAGCAGGGCACGGAACCAACCGATCCGGCAATTCGCAAGGTTCTTGAGATTTTCCGGAGTGCAGCGTCAAAGTACGCTGACGAACGCGCTGGCATGGTTCAGGAAATCTGGAAACTTCTTGTGGACAATGTCGTGTCCATCGGGACGGTTGGTCTCTCCCCAGCGGTTATGGGCGTGCGGGTAATCAAGAATTCACTGGGCAATGTGCCCGCTCGCCAGATGAACGCGCAGCATTGCCGGACGCCTTGCACGTCGATGCCGACGACGTTCTATTACACCGCCTAGTCCATCGCCTACGCACCCGAAGTCCATCCAAGGCTGACGGAGCATCGAGGTTCGCCTCGTAAGAACCCGGCGCGACAACCCGGGTTCTGCTTCGTCGTCGAATTTTTGGACCGTTTGGGGCTTGACGCGTCATGGAATGTGCCCTATCGTCAACAGCGCGGACGGGTTGGATTGGCGTCGCCGAGCGACACCTGTGCAATTGACTTTGGCACGTCCGAAGGCATTGACGAAGGGACTGTATTCCTTATGGACACCACTCGGAATGGCGGCCAGGCGTGGTTGGCCCACACTGGCATTGGGCGGCGCGCGATGCTTCAAGCATCAGCGTCGTTGGCGGTTGCAGCGTCTGTCGGTAGCGTCAGCTTGGCTTCGGCCCAATCGTATTCGGACGCCGTGCCGATGGTGATCACTGATCCGGCACGTGTCCCGGCGGCCTTCAAGGAAGCCCCGGATCTTGCAGCACAGGTTGCTGCGGGGAAATTGCCCGCGGTCGCGGATCGGGTTGGCAAGGATCCGTTGGTGATCCAACCGACGCGTGATATCGGGCGTTACGGTGGTACCTGGCGCGCCGGCTTCACTGGCCCCGCCGACAACCAGAACATCCAGAGGCTTTGCCACGACCACCTGCTCTATTGGGATGCCACTGTCACGAAGGTCATTCCAAATGTCGCCAAGGCCTGGGAAATCAGCAACGGTGGCAAGACGATTACCTTCACTCTCCGTCGTGGCATGAAGTGGTCAAATGGGGACTCGTTCACAGCCGATGACATCATGTTCTGGTTCGAGGACATGTACAGCAACGATGAATTGAACCCCAGCAAGGCAGCCTGGATGGCCATCAACGGGAAGCAGGGAATTGTCGAAAAGATCGACGAGGTCACCGTCGCTTTCAAGTTCGAATCTCCGTACTACGGGTTCGTTGAAGAGGTTGCGTGTCTCGGGGCAGGCGGGCATTTCACCAACGGCGCTAACGCAATGGGCATTTATGCTCCTTCCAAGTACCTCAAGCAGTTCCACCCGAAATACACCTCGGCTGAGGAAGTTGACAAGAAGGCCAAAGAGGCCAAATTCGACAACTGGGTTCTTTTCTTCAAGAACCGGAACAACGCCAACCTCAACATCGAACTTCCGGTTGTGACGGCGTGGAGAGTTACCAGCCCGATCAATACCCCTGTCCTCGGGCTAGAGCGGAACCCGTTCTACTTCGGTGTCGACACCGAAGGCAACCAGCTTCCTTACATTGACAAGATCCAGATGACACTTGCCGAGAACCTCGAGGTCCTCAACCTTCGTGCCATCGCGGCCGAATATGACTTTCAGGTCAGGCATATCGACCTTGCAAAAGTCCCGGTTTACAAGGAGAACGAGGCGCGAGGGAATTACACGGTCAAGTTCTGGTTGTGGCAACACGGGACCGACGCAGGTTTCTTCATGAACCAGGATTTTGATGCGGATCCGGAAAATCGCCAGTGGATCACCAGCAAGGACTTCCGTAACGCGCTCTCCCTTGGAATGGACCGCGACCAGCTTAACGAGGCATTCTGGCTTGGACTTGGCGACCCTGGTTCTTCGGCACCTGGACCAGCTTCGGCGTTCTACCTTGGACCGGATAGCCGGAAGTTTAACTCGGTTCTGGACGTAACCAAGGCCAACGAGCTTCTCGACAAGCTGGGCCTGACAAAGCGTGACGCCCAAGGATTCCGTCAGCGCCTCGACGGCAAGGGCCGTCTCCAACTCGAGGTCACCACCGTCGGGGCTGCTTTCATCAATTACACCGGTATCGCACAGATGGTGTCGGAGCAGTGGGCGCGGAACCTGGGTATCAAGGCGAATGTCACTGAGGTCGAGCGCAGTCTCATGTCTACCCGCCTCGCAAACAACGAGTTGCAGATCCGGGTTTGGTCGAACGACGGGACCGACAATCCGTTCACATACCCGTTCCATGGGCTTGCGTACGCGTCTGACAGCGCTATCGGACCGAACTCTGGCAAGTGGTGGCAGTCCGGGGGCAAGATTGGCACGAAGCCTGAAGGCGATCTCATGAAGCAGCTTGAGCTACTCAATGAGGGCAAGGGCAAGCCGGCCGACGAGCGCGTGGCCATCGGCAAGGAAATCCTTAGGCTCATGGTTGACAATAATTGGGTCATCGGTACCGTAGGCATTTCGCCCGCAGTACTCGGTGTCGCCATCATTGGGAACAACTTCGGCAATGTTCCGGACTTGGTCACTGGCAGCACGCCGGGCCAGACGCCGGGCAACGCCCGACCTGAGCAGTTCTACTTCAAGACCTGATCATCTGAGGGTGGTTCCTGGATTTCCCAGGGATCACCCTCCTTCATTCAGGCTGTTCAGCATAGTGGTTGACAGACGGCTCGTAACTGATTTTGGCTACCGCCTTAAGCGATTGGTTCGAGCTTCCTCTTCGACGAGTTTGTATCCGGGGGCAACTTGATGGTCGCGTTTCTCGTCAGACGTCTTGCCTTGGCCGTCTTCACAATGTGGGCCGTGTCGGTGCTGTCTTTCATAATCATCCAGTTGCCGCCGGGCGACTACGTGACGTCTTACATCGCTGCCCAGTCGGCGTCCGGGTCGATGGTCTCGGCCGAAGAGGCATCCAACCTCCGGGCACTCTACGGACTGGATCAACCCGGTTACGTCCAGTACACACGCTGGATCGTTCAAGTCCTTCAGGGCAAGTTCGGACAGTCAATGGAGTGGGGGCGGCCCGTTTCCGAGGTGATCGGCGACCGACTGGCCTTGACGATGGTCGTCAGCGTCGGTGCCCTCTTCTTTACGTGGGTGCTCGCCCTGCCAATTGGCATTTACTCGGCCGTCCGACAGTACTCGGTTGGTGATTACATCGTCACCTTCATCGGTTTTATCGGCCTTGCGGTACCAGGGTTCATGATTGCGCTTCTGGTTCTGTACTTCGGGTTCAAATATTTCAACCTGAACATAGGCGGCCTGTTCTCTCCGGAATACGCGCAAGGAGCTTGGACGCCCGGGAAAGTTTGGGATCTCCTCAAGCACCTCCCCACGCCTGCCCTGATTCTCGGACTGTCAGGGATGGCCCAAGGCATCCGCATCATGCGGGCAAATCTGCTTGATGAGCTTCGCAAGCCCTATGTGATGACTGCGCGAGCGCGGGGCCTTCATCCCGTCCGGGTCATCCTGAAGTATCCCGTCCGGGTTGCCCTAAATCCGTTTGCAAGCACCATCGGATACACGCTCCCGTACATCGTTTCCGGGAGCATCATCGTGAGCCTAGTGTTGAGCCTTCCGACCGTCGGACCGGTGCTCCTCAAGGCGTTGATTGCCCAGGACATGTTCCTCGCGGGCACAATCGTGCTCTTGCTCGGATGCCTGACTGTTCTTGGCACATTGCTGTCGGACGTCATATTGGTCCTCATCGATCCCCGAATCCGGCTGGAGGGCAAGTGATGTCGACGGCGTCCGAACCAGTGGCGACAGGTACGGCCGTTCCAATCGCAAGAACGCGTGCCAGTGAAGTTGAGGAACGGCTTTCAGTTGCAACACAGTGGCAGCTGATGTGGTGGAGGTTCCGCAAGCACCGCCTGGCAGTGATTGGCGGAATCGTTGTCATCCTCTTCTACGTGGGAGTCATTCTTGCTGACTTCCTGGCCTACGCCGACCCTGACATGTCTGACGCGAACCGCCAGTACATTCCGCCTCAGACCATCAACTGGACTATTGATGGTTCGTTTGCACCACACGTGTATTACTTGCGCGGTGATCGTGACCCAAAGACGTTCAAGCGTGTTTACGTGGAAGATCCGAAGATCAAGATTCCGCTTGTATTTTTCGGGACTGGGTACAAATACAGGCTTCTCGGCCTGATCGAAACAGATCGTCACCTCATCGGCATCGGCCAGCCAATCCTCGCCCCGGGTGCAAGCCTGGCACCGCAACAGGCGACAGGCGCTGCACTGGCGGCCCAGCTTGGATTACGGCAAGCAGGTTTGCCGGGCGCCGCACCCGCGGCACCTCCAGCAGCGCCGGCAGCCCAGATCAAGCTGACGCCCGAAACCACGCTTTTCCTCCTTGGCACAGATCAGCAGGGGCGTGACATGTGGTCGAGACTCATGATCGCCTCGCGCATCAGCCTGACGATCGGGCTGGTTGGCGTTGCGTTAAGCCTGGTGCTTGGGGTCGTCTTTGGAAGCATCTCTGGCTTCTACGGCGGGGCAATCGACTCTCTGATTCAGCGGGTCATAGAAGTCTTGAGAAGTGTTCCGACCATTCCCCTCTGGATGGGATTGGCGGCTTCAATCCCTCGCGAATGGTCGGTTGAACAGGTCTACTTCGTCATCACAATGATTATCAGCTTGATCGGATGGACCGATCTGGCGAGAGTGGTGCGTGGACGCTTCCTTGCATTGCGCGAAGAAGACTTTGTGACCGCTGCAGACCTGATCGGCTGCAGCAGACCCCGGATAATTTTTGTGCACATGGTTCCTTTGGTGCTTAGCCACATCATCGCTGCCACATCGCTTGCATTGCCATCAATGATCGTTTCTGAAACAAGCTTGAGCTTCCTCGGATTGGGGATGCGACCCCCGGCCATTAGCTGGGGCGTGCTTCTCCAACAAGCCCAGAATGTCCAATCGGTGGCTCTCTCACCATGGTTGTTGTATCCCGCGGTCCCCGTCATCCTTGTGATCCTCGCCTTCAATTTCCTCGGCGATGGACTGCGTGACGCCGCCGACCCCTACGGAGTCTGAACAATATGGCGCAAACGTCCACGCCAGTCGATGCGATCGCGCCTCCGCCAGTCCTTACTGTCCGCGATCTCTGCACATACTATTTTTCCAATGAAGGCACGACCAAGGCCGTTGACGGCGTCAATCTCGACATCATTGCCGGCAAGACCCTTGGAATCGTCGGTGAGAGCGGCTGTGGCAAATCGGTAACTGCGCGTTCAATCCTGAGGATTGTCGAACGGCCGGGACGCATTGTTCGGGGTGAAATTCTGCTCCATCCCGCGAAACCTGGTGGCACGCCGCGAGACCTGACAAAGCTATCTGCGGACGGTCCGGAGATGCGGTCGATCCAGGGCGGGGACATTTCCCTTATTTTCCAGGAGCCAATGACAAGTTTCAGCCCGGTACACACCATCGGGAACCAGATCATTGAGACCATTCGCATCCACGACACAATCATCAAGGAGCGCGAAGCTCGTGATCGTGCAATCGAACTCCTGCAGATGGTGGGTATTCCACGAGCCGAGCGACGCGTGGATGAGTTCGCCTATCAGCTTTCAGGTGGTCTCCGTCAGCGGGCAATGATTGCGCTCGCCCTCGCGTGCAACCCTCGACTGCTCATTGCGGACGAACCAACCACGGCTCTTGATGTGACCACCCAAGCTCAGATCCTGGACCTTCTCCGCCGACTTCAGGCCGAACGGGGGATGGCAGTGATGCTGATCACCCACAACTTGGGTGTCATTGCGGAGATGGCCGACGACGTCGCTGTCATGTACCTCGGACGCGTGGTTGAACATGCATCGGTACGCGAACTGTTCCGCTCACCTCAGCATCCATACACCCAGGCGCTCCTGCGCAGCATTCCGTCATTGCACAATCCACCTCGCCAACCGCTTGCGACCATCGAAGGTACGGTTCCTCACCCGCTAAACCGGCCGACCGGTTGCCCATTCCACCCTCGATGTGATCTGGCAATTGCTGGAATTTGTGACACCCACGACCCGATCCTTCAGCCCGTGGGGGGTGCCGATGGCAGCGACCGTCTTGTCAGTTGTTTCCTCCACCACCCCCATCAAGCGGTGGAGACTACGTCGGCATCCGGAGTTCAGCGATGACCGCGACACCAAGTGGTGCGCCGACCCTTCTTGATGTTTCCGGGCTGCAGAAATTCTTTCCAATCCGTCAAGGCCTCTTTCGAAGAACCGTCGGATATGTCCGTGCTGTTGACGACGTCAGTTTCACGGTGACAAAGGGTGAGACACTGGCCTTGGTAGGCGAGTCAGGTTGCGGAAAGACAACCACAGCACGGGCCATCTTGCGTGCCGTCGAGCCAACTGGAGGCACCGTGAAGTTCCTCAGCCAGAGCGGGGAGGTCATCGATGTGACCAACGTGCCGAGGAAGGCGCTTCAGCCTCTCCGCAAGGAGATGCAGCTTATTTTCCAGGACCCTTGGTCATCGCTGAACCCGAGAATGACGCTCCTGGACTTGGTCGGTGAGCCACTGCTTGTTCACGGGGTGTCGAGTGCGAGTGAACGACAGGCGCGGGTCGAGGCGCTCCTGAAGCGGGTCGGGCTCAGACCTGAATACATGGGCCGATATCCCCACGCTTTCTCGGGAGGGCAGAGACAGCGCATCGGGATTGCACGCGCACTTGCACTCCGCCCAAGTCTTGTGGTTGCAGACGAACCGGTAAGCGCCCTCGACGTGAGCGTCCAAGCCCAGATTCTGAACTTGCTTCTCGAACTCCAGGAAGAGTTCGGGCTCACCTACCTGTTTGTGTCCCATGACCTGGCCGTGGTGAAGCACCTTTCAGACCGTGTCGCGGTGATGTACGCAGGCAAGATTGTGGAGACGGGAGTCGCCGCAAAGGTGTTCGCAGCGCCCCAGCACCCGTACACCGAAGCGTTGCTATCTGCGGTGCCGGAACCAAACCCGGACTGGAAGTCGCGACGGATTGTGCTGGAGGGTGACGTGCCTGACCCAGCCAACCTTCCTACAGGATGCGCATTTCACCCACGTTGCCGCCATGTCATTGACCGATGCCGTACCGAGGCTCCCGTACTCCAATCGAGCGCGGACGGTCATCTGGTTCGATGCCATCGTGCGTCGGAACTTACGCTGAGCGGTGTGGTGCCTCCGTCTGAGTAGGGAAGCGCACCACACTCACGACTAGATAGTCGATCCGATCAGTGATGTGCGACGCGTTTGGCGAGGTGGGCCGGCAAGTGACTTTCGAGGCACTTCCGGATTGCCTCAAGCTGTGCCGGGCTGGCTGGCACGAGGGGATGTGCAGGAATTCCTGCTCCGTAGCCCAAAAGGCTTATTGCTCCCTTCAGCGAAGCCAGCCAGTGACCAGCTAATGAATGAAGCCCGGCAAGGTCATTGATCTGGATTTGCAGGGTCCTGACCGAGGCGAGGTCGCTCCGCCGGGCTGCTTCGAATAATTCCTTGAAAGTACCCGCAGTCAGATTTCCCATGCCCGGCACCGCGCCATCACCGCCAAGCAGGGCACTCGCCGCCATTGCGAACTCAGATCCCTGCAGGACACGGAAGTCTGGACGGCGCTCCTTTATGCGGAGGAGAGCCTGGAAATGTGCCAGATTTCCCGACGAGTCCTTGATCCCAAGGATGCGAGGCTCCTGTGCAAGCTTTGCAACCGACGACGGCGCTATGTTGTGGTGCGTCGACTGGGGGATGTTGTAAAGAAGAATCGGCAGATGGGAGGCGTCTAGGATCGCCTCG
>BJHB01000122.1:0-8412 GCA_014191415.1 Chloroflexota bacterium | reverse complement strand
CCTCACGGGCGGTGGCACGACCACGGTCACGAGTGTCAGCGGGGCAACGAGCAACGGCACGTTCGTCCTGAGCCGCCCGGGCACGCGCGAACTGGTCCTCACCTACCTGGGCAACGCGACCTTCTCCACCACCGGGGAGCTGCCGACCGGCGCCGTGGTCTCCATCCCCATCGACGGGGTCCGCCTGCCATCCACCGTCCCAACCGCGAACACGGTGGGGACCTACGGGACTACGGGTATCACCGGGACGACCGGGAACTTCACAGTGCAGACCGAGTACGTATCCTCCGGCACCAGCTATATCGGTGACCGGTCGTCAAGCGTTGGGGCCGCGACCGTCGTGCCGGCCAATGTCACGGCGGTGACACTCGGTGCCTCACCCGCGGTCACCGGCCGGGTCGCGGCCTTCACTGTCGCCTTCACGGTCGGGGCAAGCGGGGACGTGCCGGCCTGCACCGCGTCGGTCATCACCCTGGCCGACAACGGTCCCGTCAATGCCGCCGCCGCGGTGAACGGACGCACCAGCGGGTGCGGGTCGATCACGCTCACACTGCCATCGTCAGCCACCATGCCGGGTACCCCGATCCCGGCATCTGCCGTGACCGTCGCTGCCGGAGCCGGCAACCCTGTCACCGTCAGCGCGATCGCAGTGAACGGGCACCAGATCCGTGTGCCGAGCCCGGTCGCTCTCTCCAGTGGACAGACCGTCACCGTGACCATCGCGACGTTGGCCGGCATCACCACGCCGTCCACCGGCGGCACCTACACCGCCCAGGTGCAGACGTCGTCCGCGCCATTCAACGTGCTTAGCACACCCGCAACCATTGCCTCCGGGGCCGATCTTGTCACGGTCAGCCCATCGGGTTCGTCAATCGCCGGTCAACCCGCCACGGGCCTGATCGTCACGTTCAAGACCGGTGCCGGTGCCAGACTGGTGGCGGGCACGACGACGATCACGCTGACCTTCCCACAGGCCTTTTCCCTGCCTGCGTCAATCTCTGGATTCCACATCGCAGTCAACGGAATCGCCATCCCGGACACGAGCGTCACACCGTTCCCGGTGTCAGGCGGGTCGGCAATCACCGTGACCTCGCCGGTCAGCGTCGAAGCCGGATCCGATGCCGTGGTGTCGTTTTGGCAGAACGCCAACCTGGTCTGGCCGACCGTGGCGGGATCCCTCCAGATCTTCGTGCAGACCTCAAGCGCACCCGTGGATGTCGGAGGGACGCTCAACATCCTGCCACGCGCGCCAATTGGCCTGCAGGTGCTGCTGCCCGGCGAGACCGTGGCACCGAACACGCTGACCGGCAAGACCGGGACCCCGACCCTCTCGGCCGGATCACCGGCAACTGTGGTGATCCGCGCCTACGACCAGTACTTCAACACGGCGACAACCGGGACCGGCGCCAACGCAACCGTCGCCTATACATACTCCGACACGCAAACCACGCTACCGTCAGGTGTGTCGGCCCTGAACCGTCTCTCGCTCGTGGCAGGCCAGGGATCGCTGACCTTCACACCCCGCCTTCCGGGGGCCTTCACATTGACCGCGACGGACCTCGCGGAAACTGGCGCGCTGACACCCGCTGCCCAATCCGTCTTCGTCGGCGTTGGCACACCCGCCCGACTCATGGTCCTGCTACCCGGCGAAACGCTCGCCCCTGGCACCGCCACCGGCATCGCGGGAACATCCTCCCTCTCTGCATCGCAGGGAGGAAGCGTCACGGTTCCGCTCACGATCTATGTGACTGACGCCGCCTTCAACCTTGCCACGACGACCGCCCCGGCAACCATCACCATTACCGATGGGGTCACGCCACGGACGGTGAACCTCAACAATGGTGCAGGCAGCATCACGCTCACCTTGCCGTTCGGAACGACCACCCTTACCCTCGGCACCGCGCCATCGAGCCCAGTCACCGGCTCGAGGGTCATCACCGTGACCGAGACCGTCGTCACGCCCCCCACAGCCGGAGGCGGAAGCCAGACGACACCGGCGCCGGCAACGACACCAGCCCCGACCACGACCCCCGCCCCAACAGCAACCCCCGTAGCAACCGCTCCGGTCGCAACCCCGCTTCCGTCGCCAGCCGCTCAATCTCCCACCCCGGCGCCAACGCCATTGGTAATTGCGACGCCCGAGCCAACAACCACCACGACCCTCATCGAAACGACACCAGAACCAAGCCCAACGCCAGGGCTCCCAGATGCCACACCGACCCCGGTGCCGACGGAACCGACGAAGTCACCAGCACCGACAGTCACACAACCCGCTGATGACGCCAAGCAAACCGCGGTGCCAACCGCATCCCCGGTGCCAACCCGATCGAAGCCAGCTGACCAACCGGATCGGCCACGGACAATCCTCGACCGGAATGTGCGTGCCTCAGATCTCGCACCATTCGTGATCGACACACAGGTAACCATCGCCGGTGCACGGTTCAGCTTCGGCGCCTCGGCGAAGACGCTGCTTCCGGAGGGAACAACCGCCGACGCCACCACCCTCCTGCCAGAACTCGTCCTCGGAATGCCCGATGTCAAGCCTCTGCCACGAGGCACGACGCCAGTCGCCGCGTACCAAGCGGTGGCCCGCACCGAAACGGGCGGGACCTATCCGCTCCCCGCCCAACACCTGATTGAAGTGACGGTTACCAACGGAATGATCCAAGGATCAGATGCCCGGAACCTGGAACCATCCCGGATTTATGCTTTCGAACTTCACAACGGCACCTGGCGTCCAACCCTCACGAGACTCGACGAGAAGACTGGAACCCTCCGAATCACCGCAAACAACGCGATGGTGATGCTGGTCTCATTCGCTCCGGACACCATCCAGCCAGATGCCGACTATCCGATCGGCAAGGAAGCCAATGGTGAACCTACTGGCCGATTCTTCACCCAAACGAACGGGCGCGACCCTGGTGCCACCCCGCTCGGGTTCGGGATCCGGGACACGATCGACGGACCCGCCCTCTATAGTGAGTTCGAGCGGTTCGGCGGGGTGGACGAATTGGGGTATCCGATTGCGCAACAGGCAATATTCAAGGGTTTCGCTATCCAAATCACACAGCGTGCGGTCCTGCAATGGGTGCCGAACGCCGAAGGAACCGACGGTCAAGCCGTTCGCCTGAACGTACTGGACGAACTCGCTTCAAGCGGGTACGACGACTACCTGTACACACAGCTCCAAGTGCCGAAAAGCTTCAATAATGAAGGTGACGAAGGTCTTTCGTTCGAGGAAGTCCAGGAACGGCACCTCAAGTACCTTGACAACAACGTCCTCACGAAACGCGCCTACCTGGAAACCCCAAACGCCATTTCCGAATACGGCCTCCCAACGGCATACGAGGAGTTCGAAGATGTGTACGTGGTCCGCACCCAACGCGCAGTAATCCAACTGTGGAAAGTTTCCCGACCGTGGGCACAAGCGGGTGAGGTAACGATCATGGGTGCTGGCGAATTGCTCAAGGATGTTTCACTCGTCGCGGCAAGCGAAGGCAACTCACCACCAGTCCCTGTAACCGTCTTCACCCCGACGCTTCCGCCACCGACTGGATAAGAGCGCATCCACATTGCCCACCGGTGAGGGGCCATGTGATCAACTCCATCTGATCGCGCACTGACAGGCCCAATCTGTTCGGCACGCCCGATCGGCAAAGCCAAAAGCACGCGATTTGCCCGTCCCAAGGAGACCACGACCCGTTTCACCCCCAATCGGTATGCTAGCGTCGCTCGTCCAACGGTTGAAGGACGACCGAACGGAGCACCGACGAACCATGACCGGACCCGCGTCTCCAACCCTGACCCGCGAAGCGGCTTGGACGCTCCTGACAGAGTTCACTTCCTCACCTGTCCTGATCAGGCACGCGCTCGCCGTCGAAGCGGCGATGATAGGCCAGGCCTCACGCCTCGGTGGGGACATCGAGTATTGGGGAACTGTAGGCCTCCTCCACGATTTCGATTTTGAGCAGTTCCCGACCGCCGAACAGCATCCGTTCGAGGGTGCACGAATACTCCGGTCCCGCGGATATCCTGAACATCTGGTCGAGGACATTCTTTCGCATGCCCGCTACAGCGGAGTCGAAAGGGAGCGTCCGGTTCAGAAAGCGCTCTTCGCCGTCGATGAATTGTCCGGATTCATCACCGCATGCGCGCTGGTTCGGCCATCGAAATCTTTGTCCGAGCTCGAACCGGCGGGAGTACGGAAAAAGATGAAGGACAAGGCGTTCGCGCGGGCTGTCAGCCGCGAGGACATTGTGGACGGTGCGCATGAACTTGGCGTCGACCTCGATGACCACATCCGGGTTGTTGTCGAGTCACTGAAGCCTATCGCCAGCGAACTCGGACTGAATACCTAAACCAGCAGGCGTCGCGGGGTGAAAAGTTCGCGCGACACCAGCCGATAGGGACGTCGGGCAATCCGCACTTTTCCTGATTTGGGGACCCAGCCTTGGGAAGTGCACTCGGTTCCGGCAGACATGAATTCCGGGTCCGGCATCACACTTCGCCGTAGCATGGCAGGTTTTGGATTGTGCGACTGATTCAATCGTACGTATTCGATGATGATTTTCAGCTTTTTGCCGGTCTTACGAAATCTACGGGAGGTGCTGCACTGACCATATTTCTGGCAACGCACCGCCAATTGTCGTTTTCGCGTGATGAATGCGCGCGCAGCAGCACCATAAAGTAGGACCAAATGAAAATTACTGGACTGACCACGTACATCATGGAGAGCCCGGGGAGGGAGTACCTCTTCGTCAAGATACAGACCGATGAAGGTATTCATGGCTGGGGTGAAGGCACTCTGGAAATGAAACAGGGCACGGTCGCGGCAGCGCTGCACGACCTGGATGGCTTCATCCGTGGTGAGGACCCCACGAGGATCGACTATCTTTGGCAGAGGATGTACCGCCACGGATTCTGGAGGGGCGGTGAGGGAATCCTGACAGCGATTTCAGCTATTGAAATGGCTCTCTGGGATATTACAGGCAAGGCATATGGCCAGCCGGTTTACAAACTGCTCGGTGGCGCCGTACGGGACTATATTCCCTGTTACACACACGTTGGAACCGCAGAAGGCGCCTTGCGGCTGATGGAAGACGGCTGGCGTGCGTTCAAGTCAGGCTTGCGCTTGCCTCCGGAGGCTGGACACGTGTTTGAGGAAGGCCCGGCAATCGCCTCGACGGTCGCGAATTACCAGGCAATGCGTGACGCGGTCGGCCCTGACGTCGCCCTCATGTGCGACGTGCACGGGAGACTGCGACCCTCCGCGGCAATCCGGCTCGGACGCGCGCTCGAACCGATTGGCATGGCGTTCCTCGAGGAAGCGGTGCCACCAGACAACATCCAGTCGCTCAGGCGAGTCCGCGAGGCCGGCCTCTCAATGGACATCGCGACCGGCGAACGCGCATTCACGAAGTGGGGATACCGGGAACTCATCGAAGGACAGCTGGTCGATGTCATCCAGCCGGACTTGTGCCACGATGGTGGCATCAAGGAAACGATGAAGATCGCGGCGATGGCCGAGACATACAACATCATGGTCGCCCCGCACAATCCGAATGGACCGGTGGGGACAGCAGCAACGGTCCATTTCGCAGCGGTCACCCCGAACTTCTCGATCCTCGAGTACGCGCTCTCTCCAACACGGGACGCATGCCAGGCGGGAACGGAAGCGGACTACTTCAAGGCGCGCAATGGGCGGATTGAACTGCCAACCAAACCGGGGCTGGGGATAGAGCTCGACGAGGACTACCTCCGTGGCCACCCGTACACCGGCGTCAAGTTGTGGCCGGGCATCTTCCATCCAGATGGAAGCGTTGCCGACGTCTAGGATCCTGGACCGTTCCGCCTTCACAGTCGTTCATTCAGCGGCCGACGGTGTTTTGCCCAAGGCCGCATGACGACGCATCAATCCGGCGCGGTCGCACTCGCGCTGACCAATCCCCATCTTGACTGAGGCCATCTCCATGACCACTGGACCAGAGAAGATCACACGCGCGCTTTCGCGGAAACTGGTGGCTGCGACGACCGACGATGCGCTCGTGCAAGTCTCGGTCTTCGTTGCGATTGACCATGAGTCCCTCCCGCTCTCCTCATTTGCTGCCCGGGCCGCTGCAAAGAATGCGGTGATCATGAACGGGGTGCGTGAGGTGATGACCCATGTCCAGAAGTGGGAGGCCACCCACGGACGCACGATTGCCCTGGCAGTCATGGCGGACGAGGGTTCCGTGAACATGGGGGCACCCCGGTCGCTCATCGATTCGTTGGCAGCAACGGATGCCGTCGCCGTCCTCGATGTTCCCGAAACGAAGCCGGCTCCCCGCACCCCCTCAACTCCGCTCAGACTGGGCGCCCGCCGCTGATGGCACGGCCCCGTTTCCACGCCCTGCTGACCATCCCGGTTGCCTGGCATCTGCGCCACAGGTGGGGGTACCCGGGAGCGCTCGCACTCGCAATGATGGGCATCTTCATCGATGGCGACCATCTGATCGACTGGGCCTGGATGCGGTTTACCGGGCAGCGTGACCGGTTTCTGGCCCCCTTGCACGCGTGGGAACTGCTCGGGTTATCGGCCGGACTTGCATGGTGGCTCCAGCGCAGACCCGCCACCACACCGATTGCCCACGAACTGCCACGAATGGTCGCCGGACTTACCTTTGGCTGGTGGTTACACCTGACGCAGGACATGGTGTTCAACCGTCCGGATCATGCCGGAGCGTACTCGCTGACATACCGGATCTGGCATGGCTTCGACCGTGACCGGACGGGGTGGGGGAACCACAAGACCTTCCACCAGTGGGGCCACTCTCCATGGTGGACCTGGCTGTAGGACGCAGTCCGGGCTGACGGGCCTATACTGAACACCCACGACCGAAACTCCCCGGCGCACGTGATGCCGGAGATAGCGGTCACGGAAACGCAGGAGAGGAACGCCATGGCCACAACCGCGCTTCGAACGGTTCACGCGAAGGTCATCTTCAAGGGTCCGGCCATCCAGGTCAACGGTCTTGAGGCAGTTGCCGAAGGCCTCTGGGTCTCGGACCAGCAGAACGACCAAACCTACCTCATCGATTACTCCGGCAAGATCCTCACGAGTTTCCACTCACCCGCACGCAACGCAAGCGGGACGAGTTTCGGGTCTGGATCGGTGTGGGTCGCCTCAAATGTCAAGCCAAGCATGGTTTTCCGTCACAACCCGTACACCGGCCAGTGCCTGGCAGCGATCCACCTGCCCAATCCCGAGAAGGGTGGGGTGCACGGGATCCAGTGGCGACCCTTCGAACTCGGGGTAAAGCCCCACGAGGCTCCCGAACCGGAGCCACAGATCTTCCCGACGGCTCACGGCGGGGCCTTGAATGCCGGGCCGGGCGTGAGCGGAACCCTGTGGGTGACCCGACCGGGCACCAACGTGATCGACCACATCGATGCTGAGACCGCCGAGGTTCTCGGGCAGATCCCGTTTCCGGTCAGCCGGTCACACGGGCTCTATTGGGAGAACGACACGTTGGTCGTCGTGGAGACGAACCACAACCACGTCTACCGTCTTGATCCGGCGAACGGAAACGTCCTGGACGAATGGCAGATCACCGGCGTACCCGAGGCGCACGCAATGTCACGCAGTGCCGATGGCAGGGTATGGATTGGCGATGCATCGACCAACGAAATAGCGGTGATCGAGTAGCCAGATTGCGCGGGAGGGGGACATTGCCCCTGTATTAATTGGGCGGTGCGAACTCGGCACCGTCCGCGATCACGGATGCTCACCAACGAAAGAGGTACAAGCACCATGGACCTGACGAAGCACGCTCCACGCAGTGTGTACGACACTCTCGGCGGCATGCGGTTCTTGCCGCGGGCGATTGACAAGATGCGTGCCGAGATTGCCGGCACGCACGGCGAGTACAACGCACGGACCGGGTTCGGCACCCGGCTCTTTGATCTGCTCGGGGTTGACGCCGACGGGTTCGAGGCCATCGTCCGGGCGCACGACACGGACGATGGCGTCCTTGAGGGTCTCCTTGCACACAAGCACCCATCAGTTGAGGCGGTGGCTGTTTTCAATCACCAGGTTGAGTCATGGCCGGAGGGCAATCCGGAGGCCCAAGAGCGCCATCGCACCATGCTCGAGAAGGCCGGGCTCGGCCACCGGACAGACATCGTGACGATGGCCGACCGGCTTGACCTGGATGATGGACGTGACGTTCCACATGGCGGACACCTTGGCAAGGGTCTCGCCAAGCACTGACCTGACTGATCGAGACAATTTTCGTCAACTTATCTTGATAAGATAGTCTACTTTCTGTCAAAAATAGTGGTTCGCTTACGAGAGTCTGGGGGCTTCGCGACGTGGCCCGACCGCATGTACGGTCCACGTTTCGTGTCTGCAGCCTTTCAATCACGAAGGGCCAG
>BJHB01000121.1:0-8465 GCA_014191415.1 Chloroflexota bacterium | reverse complement strand
AACTTGGACGACGAGCTGGTCAGGATGACCCGCTCGTGGCAGTTCGGTCATCTGGATCACTTGAGGACGGCACAGCAGCCTCCTTTGCTGGGCAATACGCGACGTTCTTGAATGTGCGCGGGATCGCCGACGTTCTCAGCAAGGTCGAGGAGTGCATTCGGTCCCTGTCGAACGAGGGCGTCGGTTTCTACCGTGATCGCGTGACACCGCGGCGAGCAGATGAAAACGACGAACCTCGCATGGCGGTTCTCGTGCAGGCCATGGTGGTTTCGGACGTCGCAGGTGTCGCATTCACCGCCGACCCAATTTCCGGTGATACATCCTCGGTAGTGCTCAATAGCGCTCCGGGTCTCGGGACTGCGGTAGTCGATGGCACGTCAGACTGCAGCCGGTGGTGGGTTGATCGAGCGTCCTTCCGCGTCGTCCGCCACGAACCGGGACAGATCACGCCAGTCGGGTACGCAATTGCACCTTCCGAGATCGTGAACATTTCACGGCTGGCGGTACGGGCCGAAACCGCAATTGGGCACCTTGCTGATGTTGAGTGGGCGATCAGCGAAGGTGTCAGTTGGTTGCTCCAGGCTAGACCCATAACCGCGCTCCCATCGCAAGAACCGGTTCACAACGTCTCGCCAGTCGAGACGGGTATGGCCACAACTGAATTTCCTCGGCACTCAATCGCAACGTTTCCGTTTGAATGGCCCGACGAGGCTTCATCCGCCTTGCACTGGCGAAGAGAGGGACGGACAAGCGACCCACCTCTGCGCCCGATGGAACTCAGCGAACGAGAATCGTTTCTTCGAGCCGCCCGCAATTCCGCGAGCATTCTCGGAAGCGCGCCACCTCGCCGAATGATCAACCTGAATGGCTACCGCTTTTCGACGGCCAGTGAGCCAAGTTTGCCGGAATCAGTCCGCAATAGTCACAAGGCAACATTCGATCGCGTATTGGAAGGCATTCAGGAAACGGGACGAACATACTGGGAAACAGTCCTGTTCCCGGAGATTGATGCAGGTAACCGTCGCATTGATGCAATCAGACCCGCAAACCTCACAAACGAGGAGTTGTCGGATTACCTGAAATCAGTTTTCAAGTGGCATGAACGACTATGGACACTTCATTCTTTTGTGCTCCTGTCTGTCAGGTTCCAGTCCAACACCTTCCGGGATCAACTGACGAGGCATCTGGGTGCCCACTCGACGGCCGATCAGTCTGAGCATATTGAGGTCATGCTTTCGCATGTGCCCACCAAGACCACTCAGGCCATTGACGCGATCACCGAACTCGCGGCAATTCTCCAAGAGGACTCCGGGGTTGCCAATCTCGTCCTATCGACACCCCATGATCCCAGCAGGAACGTGCCGGACGAGAACCAAACCATCCTCGACCGCTTCAATTCGCGCCTTGAGGAACTCTTGACGACCCATAGTCTCAGGGCGGATGCCGGTGCGTTCACGGTCGGAGACTTTTGTCAGCCAGGCTGGCGCGACCGTCCGGAGCTCGTACTCGAGATCGTTCGCAGGTACGTTCCCCAGGATCTTAAGTCAATTCCGGTTCGGAAAAAGCAAGCCATCGAAGTTCGGGACACCCTTACGGAGACGGTTCGTGCATCGATACCGGACCCGGTGGCTGCATCCCGGTTCGACTTCCTGGTGGATGCTGCCCGGCGTGAAGTGCAAGCCTACGAAAACCACAACTATCACGTTGATGCGGCTGCAAGTGCCCTGCTTTGGCGTGCCTGGACGGTCTGCGGTTCAAGGCTAGCCTCGTTAGGAGTTATCGCGTCCGCTGACGACGTGGTCTGGCTGTACCGACACGAAGTCGAGGCGTTTCTTTGCCAAGCCGGACGAGATCATCACCGGGCGACTGAACTGGTCGCAGGCAGGAAGGCCATTCACAGTTGGGCGTCAGGCCTGGAGGTGCCCGATTGGCTCGGTACCCCTCTGGAGAAGAAAGCACCCGCTTCTCCGAACGCTGCCAGTACGCCCGACAGCCTGCCTGTGCCCCCGAACGTGCTTGTGACGGGCCAACCCGGATCCAGTGGACTGGCAACGGGACGCGTGCGTATGGTGCCACCCGACGCAACGGTTCCCATGGTTGAGCCGGGCGACATCCTGGTAGCGCGGAATGCCGGCGCCCTGTGGGCACCGATCTTTCCGTTGGCTACGGCGGTCATTCTGGACGAGGGAGCCCTATTCCAGCACGCCATGCTTACGTGCCGGGAATTCCGGGTACCAGGCGTGATCCAGACACGGCACGCCACCACGCATCTTCACGAGGGCCAGATTGTCACTGTGGATGGGACTAATGGATGGGTCCTGCCCGGACCTGAATGAGATACCGCACTGATAATTCGGTTGCCAGAATGGCTTGCCACCAAGACCCGGCAGCCATTGACGTTCATTGCGGCTCAACCAGATTCATTGACCTTCGAGACGCCGTTGGATCTGTTCATATGTAGGCATAGACGGGATCGCTCCAAGGACCTCGACCGCAAGCGATCCCGCCGCGTTCCCGACCCGTGCGGCCTCTTCGACACTGGCGCCCGATGCGAGACTTGCCCCGAGCGCGCCGCAAAAGGCGTCTCCAGCGCCAGTGGTGTCCACAACCGACCTCACCGGGAACGACTGGATCGCAATCGGCTCAGAATTCACATCCGACATCACGACGCACCCTGCTCCACCTAAGGTCACGACCACCGTGCCTACCCCCTTGGAGATAAGCACTCGGGACGACCGGACCGGATCCGTGTCCCCTCCAAGTGCCAACGCCTCGGTCTGGTTGACAACGAGTACGTCGATCAGTGACCAAAGGTCTGCGGGCAAGGGAGACGCGGGAGCTGCATTCAGGACCACCCGGACACCTGCATCCCTTGCTGCCCGGCAGGCCTCGGCAATCGTGTCAACCGGAACCTCCAATTGGACGAGAAGCACCGATGCAGCCCCGATCGTCCCGAGTTGTTTCCTGATATCCGACTTCGAGACCCTCGCGTTTGCTCCAGGAAAGATCAGGATCCGGTTTTCACCCGAGGCATCGAGCCAGATGGATGCGTTTCCGGTCGGAGCATCATGGTCTACAGCAATCGCGTCGACAGCGATACCTGCTTCAGCCAAGGCCGCGATCATCTGCGCCCCGAATGCATCGGAGCCAACCCGCCCGACCATCGAGACACTGGCGCCGGCACGCGCCGCTGCAAAAGCTTGGTTAGCACCCTTTCCACCAAGGTAGGTGCCAAAGTCGCTGGCTATCAGGTGTTCGCCCGCAGACGGGAACCGTGTGGCCCTCGTGACCATGTCCATGTTGCACGAACCCACAACAACCACCGATCCGCCAAACAATGACGCCATACCGATCCTCCAGCCAGCTACTCATCACTCATACCGGGCTCACGATCAGCGTACGGCGCACCGAAACCCTCTGCAATCGCCTTCATCGCTGCCGCATTCGACCGGCACTCCAACGCGAGTTCGCCCTACATTGAGCATCGTTGCTACACTTCAGTGTCTCGGGAGAGCGTGGAGCAAACTGTGCCCAAGTTAAAGACGCGCAAGAGCGCGGCGAAACGGTTCAAGATCACCGGTACCGGCAAGGTCATGCGTCCCAAGGGTTGGGGCAACAAGAAGCGTCTCGCAAAGAGTTCGCGTACGAAGCGTTCGTATGCCGATTTCTTCGAGGTGCCTGCTTCTGTAGCCAAGGCCGTCAAGACCATGCTTCCATACGGCCTCAGTTAGGGCAAATCAGGGTGAGCGTCGAAGGCAGCAGTTTGCTTAGCCTCGTCTTCACGACCTGCACCAGGTAGGAAACGCGCGATGGCACGGATCAAGCGGGGCGTCACCAAGCGACGTCGACACAAGAAGATACTGAAGCTTGCCAAGGGCTACTTCCTCGGTCGTAGCAAGCTTTACAAGGCAGCACATGAAGCAGTCATGCATGCCTTGGCGTACGCATACCGTGACCGGCGTCACCGCAAGCGTGACATGCGTCGGCTCTGGATCATGCGTATCAATGCGGCGGCCCGGTTGAACGGTCTGTCCTACAGCCAGTTGATCCATCATTTGACTGTGGCCGAAATAGCCATTGATCGCAAGATGCTCGCCGACCTCGCGGTGCGGGACGCGGCAGCATTCACCCAGATTGTCCACCTCGCCCGCGCAGCGGCCTGAGACTGCCTGACAAGATCGGATCGGGACGAAGCGGAGCCGTGAGGCTCCGTTTCTGTCGTTTCAGGCGGTAACACACAACCGTTTGTCGCAAGAAAAGAGACCCAAAATGCCGTCCGTCCGTGATCGCGACCTGCCAATCGCCAGTCGCGAGAACCCTCACGTCCGGCTTGCACACTCGCTCCTCCAGCCATCCGGGCGCAAGAAGAACGCAGCTTTCCTTGTTGAAGGATGGCGGCACGTTGAGGGCGCTTGTGCACTTGTCACACCATTGGCAATTTTTCACACCGAAGCGTTCGGCCGGAATTCGGCCGCGCCACGCGCGCTGCTGCGGCGCCTCGCAACCGCTGGCGTGCCTGTGCGCTTGGTGACTGAGCCCATCGTCAACTTCCTGACCGACACGGTCCAGCCTCAGGGGATCGTTGCGGTCATGCCCCTGCCCGAACCGGGCACACTCCTCGGGGGAAAAGGCACCGAGTTGCCGATCACGGTCATCCTTGATGGCATATCCGATCCAGGGAATGCTGGAACGCTCATTCGTGTGGCCGCGGGCGTTGGTGCGGGGGTAATTGCCACCGGGGATACGGCCGACCTCTGGGGCCCCAAAGTGGTGCGTGCAGGTGCGGGGGCGCATTTCCTTGTTCCAATCAGGAGTCACGTGCCATGGAAAGAGATTCCGGCCCTGCTCCCCTCGGGCGCACGAATCTGCCTGACGGATGCGCACGCCACCGGGCCGTTTTGGGACGCAAACCTTGACGGACCAGTCGCAATCATCGTCTCGAATGAAGCACGAGGGCCGTCGACCGAGGCTCGGCGCTCTGCAACTGACGCCGTAAGGATCCCACTTCTTGCGGGAGAATCGTTGAACGCGGCGGTTGCCGGCAGCTTGGTTCTCTACGAGGTTCTGCGCCAAAGGACAACCGCAAGCCACAGGCCCGGCACATCGGACCGGAATTCGGGTGCCTCGGAGAGGCGGGTAGTGCAAGGAAAACGAGCATGAGCGATCTCATCAAGGCCCTCGAAACATTGGAAGAAACCGCCCTCGGGAGTCTGGTCGGTGTCTCGGATGTCGAGGGTCTCGAAAAATGGCGCCTTGAGGTACTTGGGAGACGGGGCTCGCTCTCTGAGGCCTTGAAGGGCCTCGGAACTCTCACGGCCGACCAGCGCCCGCAAGCTGGTCAAGTGGCCAATCGGGTCAAAGCTGCTCTCGAGGCAACATTTGCTGCCCGATTGGAAGCCATCCAGCAGGAGGTGCGTCGCGTAGAACTCGGCGCCGAGCGCCTTGATGTGACGCTACCCGCAAGCCCACGGCCACGCGGGTCACTTCACCCAGTTACAAAGATCCGGCGTGAGATCGAAGAGGCGTTTGCACGTCTCGGCTTCACTTCGGTCGAGGGTCCCGAAGTTGAATGGGATCAGTACAACTTCACTATGCTCAACATTCCTCCGGACCATCCGGCACGTGATATCCAGGACAGTTTTTATATCGAAGGTGGATCGGGATCCGGGGGCGAAATGCTTCTTCGCACGCAGACCTCACCGGTGCAGATCCGCACGATGCTGGCGCACAAGCCACCGATCCGCATCATTGCCCCGGGGCGAACCTACCGGAACGAAGCGACAGACGCATCACATGAGGCCATGTTCACCCAGGTGGAGGGCCTCTGCGTTGACCGGAATGTGACTATGGCCGACTTGCGCGGAACATTGACGGCGGTTACCCGCGCCCTGTTCGGCCCAGACCGCGAAATCCGGTTTCGATGCGGGTACTTTCCTTTCGTCGAACCGGGCGCTGAGGTGGATATGACCTGTCATGTCTGCAATGGCAGTGGTTGCCGGGTGTGCAAGCGCACAGGGTGGATCGAACTAGGCGGCGCGGGCATGGTGCATCCCAAGGTGCTTGCAAATGTGGGGATCGATCCAAACGTATATTCCGCGTGGGCATCTGGTTGCGGTCTTGAGCGGTTTGCGATGCTGCGCTATGGAATCGATGACATCCGTCTCTTCTATGAGAACGACCTCAGGTTCCTTCGACAGTTTGCATGAACCATCAGACGGGACGTGCGCACATGGTTGGGCGTCCGTCGATGTCTGAGAACAGTTCGCTTTTCGCACTTGGCTTTCGTTCACGGTGGACCAATGGGCCCCACCACAGGAGATCACGATGCGCGTCTCATTGAAGTGGCTGCAGGATTACGTCGATGTGACGGTTTCCGCTGAAGAACTCGGACGTCTCCTGACAATGGCGGGCATCGAGGTTGATGCAATCCATCCGGTGGGCGAGGCATGGAACCACGTGTGGACGGCCCGCATCGACGGCCTATCGCGGCATCCGAACGCAGACAGACTGCAGTTGGTCGACGCCTTTTACGGTGCTGACCGACGCATTCAAGTGGTCACGGGCGCAACAAATATCTCGGTCGGCGACATTGTTCCGGTCGGACTGGTGGGTACGCGATATCGGGACTCCCACGTTTCGCCACCGGCCGAACGGATCCTTCAACCAACCGTGATGCGTGGCATTCCTTCGGAAGCCATGGTGATGTCCGGTTTCGAACTCGGCTTGAATGATGATCATTCGGGCATCCTGATCCTCCCGCGCGAGACCAGAGTGGGTATTCCACTTTCAGAAGCGCTTGGCGACACTGTCATAGAACTTGACCTGAAGGGGCGTCCAGACGGGCTGTCGATGATCGGTGTGGCTCGCGAGGTTGCAGCCCTGACGAACCAGACAATCCGTTTTCCCGTCGGGGATATCGCTCCGTCGCGCGGGCGGAGATCAGACGAGCCACTGGGCGTGACAGTCGACGACCCTACTCTCTGCCCGAGGTTCGTGTCGGTCCTTCTGAAGGACGTCAAGATTGGCCCGTCGCCCGCGTGGATGCAAGAGCGTCTCCAAGCAGCCGGCATTCGGGCCATCAACAACGTAGTCGATATCACGAACTTCGTGATGATCGAATGGGGTCAGCCCCTGCATGCGTTTGACTACGACCACGTTCCCGCAGGTCACCTGGTTGCAAGGGCGGCGAAACCGGGCGAGGTGTTGCAAACCCTCGCCGCCGAGCGCGAGGCGGTGACACTCAATCCAGACATGGTGGTCGTCGCTGGGCACCCGGACCACGGGGGCCATCCGTACAGCCTTGCAGGCATCATTGGCGGCGCGTCAACGGAGATCAGCGACACGTCCACTTCCATCCTGCTTGAGGCAGCAAACTGGAAGCAGTCCAACGTGAGGCGAACTGCACGCGCGTTGCTTCCCCGCCCGACCGACGCTTCGCGCAGGTTTGAACGCGGGGTGCCTCAGGATCACGCGCTTCCCGCGGCGTTGCGCGCTGCCCGCCTCATGGTTGATCTCGCGGGGGCGACCATGGTGGGCGATGCGATTGACGCATGGCCTGGTCACGCGACGCGTAGTCCAATCAAGATGCCACTCTCAGAATGCACCCGTCTCCTCGGTATCACCTATGCGCCGGATGCGGTTGCAAGCGTGTTCACGCGCCTTGGGTTTTCGTTTTCTGTGGATGGTGACGGATCGGACACCGTCTTCACCGTCGAGGCACCCGTCTGGCGTCTGGACATCGAGCAGGCAGCGGACCTCGTTGAGGAGGTTGCCCGGATTGACGGCTACGAGAAAGTTCCGTCAACCATCATGGAGGGAGCGCTGCCCCAACTGCCACAGGCGCCTTCAATCTTCTGGGAAGACGCGGTCCGTGACGTCCTGGCACAGTCCGGACACGCGGAAATCGTCCCCTATACGTGGACAAGCGTGGCACGCCTTTCACGGGTCCCGCACGCCTCATCCGCTGATCTGGCTCAACTCGTCGATGCCAGGGTGCATCCAAATGTCAGTCCAGTTAGGATCTCCAACCCGGCTTCGGGCGATCAGGAAGTGATGCGTACCTCATCCCTTCAGTCAATGCTCGACGCGGTTCGCGCGGGTCTCAAGCATGAAGACCGAAATGTTCACCTGTTCGACGTCGGGCGGATCTTCGTCCCAAGACCGGACGACCTGCCGGAAGAGCGCCGGATTGTGACCATTGGCATGGGCGCACATCGGTCCGGGGACGCGATCGGTGAACGCCATGAAAACAGTTTCTACGACCTCAAGGCGACCGTTGAGGCGATCCTAGGCCGCCTGGGCGTCAGTGGTCACGGTTACATCGCACTTGCGCACCCTGCATTTCATCCATATCGCACCGCCGCAATAGTCCTGGACCACCGACCGGAAGCGGCCGGACGCAAACCCGTAAGACCCGAGGATGTGATTGGAGTCATCGGCGAAGTTGATCGCGCCGTCGCGAGCAA
>BJHB01000120.1:0-8489 GCA_014191415.1 Chloroflexota bacterium | reverse complement strand
GACAAGAGTGCCTCGTGGATCTTGTCGATGATCTGGTGCAGTTCCCGTTGCGCAATCGCCGACCGCAACCTGAGACCATTCTTCACGACATAGGCGATGAAGTTCCGGATTGAAGAACGGTATCGGGTCAGGCCATCTGGCGATGGATCTTCCAGGAGTTGCCGTCCCTGTTCCTCGACGTCCATGTAGAGGCGGTCGAGATCCTGTTGGGCAACGGTCCGCTGAACGGTTGTCAGCGCTTCGGCAAAGCTTGCCGGCGCACCAGCTGCACGCGTTGCCGGTTGCCCGGGTGTTCGTGAACGGGTGATCTGTCCGGCTGTCGAACGGTCGCGAATCCGAAGTGGCATGTTGGCATTGTGACAGGTACGACGCCGAACGTCCACCAGCCGCGATGGATTGTCGTGATGCTACGCCGCCTGGCGCGAGCAAGTGGGGATTAGTCGGGTTTCAGAAGCCTGGAAGACGCATGGGTATTGATGCACTCGCGGTTGGCGACGGCCACTCTGCTTCGGCCCCGAACTGGACCTGGGGCAAATCCAGGAGTTGCCGTAGGGCAGACGCCGACCGCGGACTGCTTCCGGAGTAGTGATTGTTCAGTAGGACGAAGACGTCACTGGTCCGGCCTTTTTTCATCTGGTTCTCACGCCACTTCGAGATGAGCTCCGCCCACCGCCGAAGGTCTGCCCCGCGGTCGATGGTGATCGTTTGGTAGTCAATCGTAATGTCGTGATCGCCGGTGAGACGCAGGTACGCGAAGTCGGCGGTCTCGCGGAAGGCGCGCGGTTCGTCGATTGCGCGGGGCATGGCCGCCCATGGATTGGGACCGGGTTCCCAGTCGTTCCATACCCACGCGATGCGTGCCTCACGAAGGCGTGCCTCGACGTCTGGTGCTTCGATCCACGATGGGTGGCGGAACTCGACAGCGACGCGCAGGGAAGGTGGCGCGATAGTCGGAAGCAGCCGCAATGTTCGCGACAGTCCATCCGCATCGCGCGGAAACTGGAAACCCGGGCCCAGTTGCAGGACAACGGCGCCAAGGCGGTCGCCAAGCCTCGTAATCGTTTTCAGGAAGTCCTCAAGTTGCCGAAGGGCGTCCGGACCCTGCAGGCGTGCATCGTGCGTGATCTGCCGGGGCACCTTTGCGGTGAACCGAAACGTCTCTGGGGTTTGTGAAATCCACCGGTCAACTTCCGAGGCGCGTGGAGGGCCGTAGAAGGTGCGGTCGATCTCGACGAGCGGAAAGGTGCGCGCGTACCTGGCCAACCGATCGGCAGGTCGCGTTCCGGGCGGGTAGAGGAGGCCATTCCACCCGTCGTAGGAGAACCCTTGGGTTCCGATGAGGATGACGCCCGATGTGCGTTCGGCCGGATCACTCATCGCCGGTCACCGCTGTCGAGATATTCGCGCCGGCTGTGTCGGGAAGAGTAACGACTGTGATCTCGGGTGCGGGTGGTGGGCACACAGGGACTCGAACCCCGGACCTCACGGATGTGAACCGTGCGCTCTAACCAGCTGAGCTATGTGCCCTGGCGAAGGTGAGTGTAACAAAATCGGGTTCAGGACCCGTGGCTCGGGAAACGCGAAGACACTCACGTGGTGCGGTAGCGGAGGTAGAGCTCGCTTTCGTGAGAATAGACGCTTTTCAACGCAAGGTGCGCAAGCGCGTCCGCTGGAAAAGCGACGCCCTCGAACATGGTCACCCCGCCCCGCCCATTCTGGATTTTCGGGGCAATTGTCACGAAGACTTCATCGACCAGTCCGAGTGCAAGCATGCGTGCATTCAGAGCGGCACCGCCCAGGCAACAGAGGGTCCTGACCCCGAGGTCGTGACGGAAGACGTGAAGCATCTCGTCAAGCGGTACCTCGTGCTCACCCCGCGCGATGACCGTCGTTCGCGATGCGAGCGCTTCCAAGGTTTCGGGAGGGGTGGCGTTGCTCACGAAGAGGGCCGTCCGGTCTGGACCCCCCTCGAACATGCGTGGCGGGGTCGGAAATGCGCCCAGTGTGCTGACGGCCGTCCAGAGTGGTTCGGCGCGCACGCCACGGGCAACACGACGTGCCTGCCTCGCTTCGTCGTGCCACGGATAGCCCGGGTTGTCCTCGCGAAGAAGGGTTGCCCCGAAGAGGACCGCGTCGCATTGTGCCTCGATGCGGGTCATGAGGTAGTGATCCATCCGGCTGCCGATGAGACGGGTGGTTCCCGGTCCGCCGATCACCACCTTGCCATCAAGTGTCATGACCATGTTGACCACTACATACGGGCGGTTGCTCAGGGTTTGGGTAGCGAACCCGAGGTCGGTGTAGACCTCTTCACGGGTGATTTCGCCTGGTGGCGTGTCGATGGTGGCGGTCGTGATGGTTTCGTCGAGGAGGCGCTGCATCAGTCACGAGGCCTTTCTGTTGAAGTAAACCGTACCCGAGTGACTGTGATTTCGGGTCTAGGGCGGGTTGCTGCGGGTACCCTCAACCCGTTCCGATCGTCTCGCATTCGGCACCCATTGCACGGGTTGTCACGCGCAAAGTGGGTCTCATCGAGTTTGGCCGGAAATCTAGTTGGATCGAGGCGGTATCGTGCGGGCATTGCTAAGCGTGTGGGACAAGACCGGTCTGGCGGAGTTTGCGCAGGGTTTGCATGATCTCGGTTGGGAGCTTGTCAGCACCGGGCAGACGCACGCAGCTCTGACCAATGCCGGTATTCCGGCGATTTCGGTCGCTGATGTAACTGGCTTTCCGGAAATCCTTGGCGGACGGGTCAAGACCCTCCATCCGGCTATCCATGCCGGCATCCTTGCCCGTCGAGACGTCCCCGGAGACCGCTCGGCGCTTGCGGATCACGGGATTGTGGCGATCGACTTGGTTGTCACGAACCTGTACCCATTTGTGTCCACAATTTCCGGAAACGGTGCCCCGCCAGTGGTGGAAGGGCACCTCTCGGATGCCATTCGCGAGGCGGTGGAACAGATTGACATTGGCGGACCGGCCATGACCAGGGCGGCGGCCAAGAATTTCGCCCATGTCGCGGTGGTGACAGACCCTCGGGACTACCCGGGGACACTTGATCACCTTCGGGCGGGCACCTTGGGGGTGGCGGAACGCGTGAGACTTGCGCAGGCGGCATTCGCGCACACGGCCCAGTACGACGCGTACGTCGCAGCCTACTTCTCGGCGATGGCCGGTCAGAAGTTCCCTGACGCCGTTTCCCTCCCGCTGACCCGTGCGTCGTCACTCACATACGGCGAGAACCCTCACCAGGCGGCGGCCCTCTACCGGCTAGCCGATCCGCGGTTGACCGGGCCTGGTCTTGCAGATTTGGTGCACCTGTCGGGAGATGACCCCTCATACAACAATCTTCTGGACCTGGATTGCGCCTACGCGATAGTCGCTGACTTCACCGGCGTGGCAGTTAGCATCGTCAAACACAACAACCCATGCGGTGTCGGGGTTGGTTCTTCGCCCGCGGACGCGTACCGGCGCGCATATGCCGGCGACCCGCTGTCAGCGTTCGGTGGCGTGGTGGCGTGCAACAGGATCGTCGACGGCGACATGGCGCGGGCGATGAGTGGTGTCCTGTACTGGGTGCTCGTCGCACCGGGCTACACGGACGAGGCGCTTAGGATTCTTGGACGACGCCAGACCCGGGTCTTCTCACTGCCTGTCCCGTCCACCGCGGGGATGCTGGCAGCATTTGACTGGCAATACCGGCCCGTGACGGGTGGGTTCCTGGCCCAGTCACACGACACGATCAATGCGGACGAGGTGACGTTTACGGCCGCATCTGCCCGGAATCTCACCGACGCCGAGGAGAATGATCTCCGGATGGCTTGGCGGATTGTCAAGCATGTTCGATCGAACGCGAGTGTGTTCGTGCGCGACGGCGCGGTGCGGGCTGTTGGTGCTGGTCAGATGAGCCGTCTTGACAGCGTCGTTGCGGCGACCCGGATTGCATCACGGAGTGCGCAGGACGCCAGGACCAGTGATGCCGCACTGAAGCAAGTGGAAGGCGGGCACGTGTCACCGCTTGTCGGATCGGTGATGGCCACCGACGGCTTCTTCGCCGATCCGGATGCCGTAGAGGCGGCGTGTGAGGCTGGTGCTACGGCAATTGCCCATCCGGGCGGAGGGCGGAAGGACTCCGACGCTTCAGCGATGGCCGACCGCTATGGCATCGCGCTGGTAACCACGGGCTTCAGGCACTTCCGCCACTGACGGGAGCGGCGTCCGGAATGCGTTCTGCCGGACGACGTCGGTCCCGTCCCTTTCCCCGAGGTAGGGTTTGGGCGGTGACTGAAGCCTGTTCGGCAAGGCGACGCACTCCGGCACACTGGGAGGGTCCGGTCCCACACCCGCCTTCGCGACGGAAAAGGCGGCGACCTCGATAAACGAGGCCGATCATGTCGAAGTGATGGTGATCAAAAGACAGTTATTGCTGTCCCCGCATGGCCGCAATGTGAAGAGGGGCCTTAGGGCTCGCTTCACCGGACCGCTCCGTCCGGCTACTTGCGGACAGTGATCCCCAGTTCCCGGGTGCGTTCTCCAACCGCCGCGATTTCGGTGGCGTCCGCGGTGTGCAGCGGCGAAGACATCGTCGGGTGGGTGATGACACCCAGAGAGACGAGCGACGCCTTCATGCCCCCGAAACTGCGGGCATGTCGCCCTCCCGCGGTCATTTCGAGGAGCCCCATGGCTGCATCAACCAGATGTTGCGCGGTGCGTGCGGCGTCCAGGTTGCCTCGTTCGGATTGTTCCCAAGCGTCCACACAGGCGCGGGGCACGACGTTGGCGATTCCTGGAATGCATCCGTGGAGGCCGGGGATCAAGGCGACCTCGGTCATGGCCTTCGACCCGAGGAAGATGCGCAATGGAACTCCGGCCTCCGCAACGGCGGACGCGAGTTCCCGAGCCCACGGGAGATCACCTTGGCTGTCCTTTATCCCGGCCACGGTTCCCTCCCGGGCAAGCTCGATGATGGTCGGGATTTCCACGCGTGTCTTTACCGTTGACGGAATGTTGTAGATATACAGCGGCGCGTCAATGGCATCGCGCACTTCGCGATACATGTGAAGCAGCTCATCCTGACTGTTGCCGTAGTAGTACGGTGGGGTCACGGCGATCGCGTCGGCCCCAACGGCGACGGCGCGGCGCGCGTGGCCGATGGTG
Source organism: Chloroflexota bacterium (assembly GCA_014191415.1). Lineage (GTDB taxonomy): Bacteria > Chloroflexota > UBA11872 > UBA12225 > UBA12225 > UBA12225. The sequence goes on along the minus strand of BJHB01000120.1, from coordinate 3,332 downwards.
AGGCGCGTGCTGCAATCGGAGACGTTGGCAATCACGGGTAGTCTGTCGTCAAGGGTGTCCACGATCGTCCCAGTGACGTGTTCGCGCTCCTCCGCGTCGATGCAGGCAAACTCGCCGGTGGTTCCACACGCCCATATTCCGTGCACCCCATTGATCATCAGATACCTGGTTAGGCGCATTAGCGACCGTAGGTCAACCTGGCCGTCTGGCATCAGCGGGGTCAGGATTGGTGGCACGATGCCACTGAGAGAAGTCAGGTCGGTCATTTGTGTGTTCCTTCGGGAACGGATTGGTGTTCAGGCAGGTCTCGCGGTTGTAGCACAGTCGGGTTCGACGCAGGGATCAGCCAGGGCGGAACGGGTCTAGGCGCGCGACGTGGCGTGTGGCGCTCCCGAGGACGCCGGTTGCTGTTGCTTCCAAGGTGCCCATTGCGACTGACGGTGAGAAGTACGGCGTGTCCCATGAAACTGCGTCCCCGGCGCGAGTGCCCGGTACGGGGAAGAGGCGTGCCGAAAGGGGCTTGTCCAGTCTCACTGCCAAGGTGGCCATATCGAGGATGATCGCGCCGAGGGTTCCAGCGGATGTGTCTCCAGACACGGGAACGGTGTCTAGTCCGAGACCGCAGACCGCGCTTGCGAGCAACAGGCGCTCGATTACGATGTGGCCCGAAGACGCACGTTGCGCCAGGACGCTGTCCTCCAGCACGGGCATCATGAGTCCGGAGAAGGCAAACGGTCGCGTTCTTCCACCAGGAGTGATTCCAGTCATGCCCGTGGTTGTTGCAACTTCTTGCAGGCATTCGGTTAGGAACGAAGCAACGAAGACCGTACCGTGACCGCCGAACGCGGGCAATCCGAGGCGTTCAAAGGCGCCGCCGATGCTCGTGCCGTCGCCAGGCAACGGGGCGGGGGAGAAGTCGACGCCATTGAACCGAATTCCTCCCAGACTGTCGAGACTGCCACGGACGATCCCTGCGACTTTATTGACGGCCTCGGACAGGGATCCGACAAGACGGGACCGGGCGTCCTCGAGGCTTGACGCATGTGCAAAGGCGTCGACGACCAAGTCTGCGCATTGCAACCCAATCCCGACCGCAGGGGTGTCCCCACCATCGTGATAGGCGGCCGGGAAGAATGGGATGTTTGGTCCGCAGTTGGCGAGGGCGGCGAAGCGGAAGTTGCCGAAGCCACCATTTCCGCCATGCGCGATGCGGGTCACGGCACTCCCTGCACTTCGGCAAGCCCCGATGTTGATCTCCGCGAGACCGGATGGCTTGCGTGTGGCAACGGTAGCGGTCACCGAAATGAGGGAAGTCGTCGAGATGATTTGAGGCACGAGGTCAAGCAGTGGTGACCAGATCGCATCCGGTGTGCCGAGCGTATCGATTGTGCCGAATGACACGTGACCGAAATCGCTCAGGCGTGACGACTCGTCGAGGAATGCGGCCTCGTCCAAAACGTCACGCGACATGCTGGCACCGCTGTTTGTAAATCGGTCGGTGACCGGAGGCAGGGCCAGGCGAACGGTCTGGGTTTCGATGCCGGCTCGGTCCAATGCCTCGCGGATGGCGAACGCGATCGTTCCCGCACGGGACACGAGTCGGGATTGTGTCCCCGGGGGCACGGGAATGCCGACGGTGATGGCGCGGACTTTCATGTGATTGCGATCAATTGGCAGGTCTCGCGAAGCGTCTTTTGAACAAGGCGGGGCTGGGAACACCGCGCCGACCCACGCGGGCGTCGTGCCGTAGATCACTACACTCTATACGAACCGAAACGAAGTGAATGACGACCCGCGACACAGATGGCGACCACAACATCCCTGCCCCCTCGCCGGTGACTGATGCACCCGTCGACGTTCCCGGAGACGATGCGTTGGATGTGCCTGCGGCATCTGTTCAGGAAGCGTCCGTGAACAAGGAGGGGCTGGTGGGGGGCGGTGACGCCGAAACAAGCCCGGTGGTGGTGGCGCCAGTCCGTCGCCGTCGCACGGCGCGCGTTGCGTCTGCGGTGCGGAATGACCTTGTTGATGGGTTTGCCCGGAGGTACCCGTTCCCACTGGATCAGTTCCAGTTAGAGGCAATGCAGGCGCTGAGTGCGGATCGGTCGGTGCTGGTTGCTGCGCCGACGGGCACGGGCAAGACGGTGATTGCCGAGTTCGGCGTTGAACTTGCGCGAAGCAAGGGCATGCGGGCGATCTACACGGCGCCAATCAAGGCGCTTTCGAACCAGAAGTTCCACGACTGGCGGGCGACGTACGGGGATTCCGTTGGCCTGCTGACCGGCGATGTCACCGAGAATGCCTCGGGTGACGTCCTTGTGATGACCACCGAAGTCCTCCGCAACATGGTGCTGCGGAGCCCGGAGGCGTTCGGCGACACCGCCGTGGTGATCTTTGACGAGGTCCACTTCCTTGCCGACCCTGACCGGGGCACGACTTGGGAAGAGGCAATCCTGAATTGTCCGCCGCACGTCCAGCTGGTTTGCCTCTCGGCCACCGTTTCGAACGCTGCCGAGATTGCCCGCTGGATCGGGCGTGTCCATCGCGAGACGATCCTGGTGGAACATTCGACGCGGGCGGTTCCGATTGATCACCTGTACATCCATGATGACCGGATCTGGCCGCTGGTAGACGCGACCGGAAGGCTTCACGAACCCTTGCGCGTTGGTGGCGAGACGCGGACGCCCCGGCCAATGGGAATGGGGCGCGGTGCCCGCCCGAAGGAGTTGCCACGCCCGCGGGATGTCCTGGGGATCCTGGGCGAGAACCAGATGCTGCCGGTGATCTACTTCCTGTTTGGGCGGCGGGCGTGTGAGGTTGCCGGTGCCAGTTGCGACCGTCTTGACCTCGGTGGCGATGCCGTGACGCGCAGGAGGCGCACCGAACGGGTACGCCAGACGATGGAGGCGCTTGGGCCTGAGGACCGGACGCTTGCCCAGGTGCGCGATCTGACCCGCCTTCTGGAACGTGGCATGGCGTTCCACCATGCCGGGGTCCTTCCGGTGCTCAAGCAACTTGTGGAGGGCCTGTTTTCGGAGGGTCTCCTTGGTGCGGTCTTTGCAACGGAGACCCTGGCCTTGGGCGTGAACATGCCGGCGCGGAGTGTGGTGATTGCCGAACATACGAAATATGACGGTGTTTCGAGGCGGGTGCTGTTGCCTAACGAGTATTCGCAACTGTCCGGTCGCGCTGGTCGTCGGGGCAAGGATGAGCGGGGGTTCGCGGTATCGCTGTACAGTCCGTGGACGACGTGCGCCGAGGTGCAGGAGCTGATCGGGGCTGATCTCCTGCCGGTGCGAAGCGCGTTCACGCCGCGATATCACACGGTGGTC
>BJHB01000119.1:0-8510 GCA_014191415.1 Chloroflexota bacterium | reverse complement strand
GCCTGCCGGGGCGCAGCCAAAGGACGGGCCCTCCGCGGGCATCACGATGACCACCGCGATTGCTTCGGCCCTTTCAGGTCGGGCTGTCCGGTCCGATGTCGCGATGACCGGGGAAGTCACATTGCGGGGCAAGGTACTGGCAATCGGTGGCGTCAAGCAGAAGGCGCTGGCGGCGCATCGCGCCGGGATGAAGGTGCTGATCTTGCCCGCCGAGAACCGTAAGGATCTGCCGGACATCCCGCCGGATATCCGGAAGGCGCTGCGGATCGTATGGGTCGAGGAGGTAGATGAAGTGTTGCGACTGGCATTGCGTCCGACACCGAAGGGTTCGGCACGCATTCCGGCCCCACCATCCACAACATAGGGAAGCCTGTCTAGGTTTCCGCAACCGCCCCGATGGGGCGTGAACACACAGGAATTGGCGCGTGGTGCCAACCACCAACGCGTACGAACCCGATCACGTCGGAGGGAAAACAATCATGGCAAAGGTAGTAGGCATCGATCTCGGGACCACCAATTCGGTCATCGCGGTCATGGAGGCCGGTGACCCGGTCGTCATCCCCAATGCGGAAGGTGGGCGGCTCACACCGTCCGTGGTCGCATTCACCAAGACTGGTGAGCGCTTGGTCGGGCAGCTTGCCCGTCGGCAGTCGGTCCTGAACTCAGAGAACACGGTTGCATCGATCAAGCGGTTCATGGGAATGGGGTTGGCCCAACGTCAATCCGAGGCCTCCAGCACGGCGTACAAGATGGTCGCAGGTCCTAAGGGCGAGGCAAAGGTAAACCTGCCGAATGGCGGTAAGGATTTCTCGCCCGAGGAGGTTTCGGCCTTCATCTTGCAAAAGCTCAAGACCGACGCCGAGAAGTACCTCGGTGAGAAGGTCACCCAGGCTGTCATCACCGTCCCGGCGTACTTCAACGACGCACAGCGCCAGGCAACCAAGAATGCCGGACAGATTGCGGGTCTTGAGGTTCTGCGGATCATCAACGAGCCGACAGCCGCGGCCCTTGCGTACGGACTGGACAAGAAGAAGGCCGAGACCATCCTCGTCTGGGACCTTGGTGGTGGAACCTTCGACGTGTCAATCCTCGAAGTGGGTGACGGTGTGTTCGAGGTCAAGAGTACCGCCGGTGACACGCACCTTGGCGGTGATGACTATGACCAGCGGATTCTGCAATTCGTCGCTGAGCAGTACCTTCGTGAGGAAGGGATCGACCTTCGCAAGGACAAGCAGGCCCTGCAACGCCTGATTGAAGCATCAGAGAAGGCGAAGATCGAACTGTCCGGCGTGATGCAGACTGAGATCAACCTTCCCTTCATCACCGCCGACCAGAATGGACCGAAGCACCTAGCCGTCACGCTGTCCCGGGCGAAGTTCGAGGAGATTACTTCCGAGATCAGCGAACGATGTGTTGCGCCGTTCCGACAGGCACTCAGTGATGCGCGGCTCGATGCGAGCAAGATCGACGAGATTGTCCTGGTGGGCGGATCCACGCGCATGCCGGTCATCCAGCAGTTGGTGAAGCGCCTGACGGGCAAGGAGCCAAACCTCGGCGTCAACCCCGATGAGGTTGTGGCCGTGGGTGCTGCCATTCAGGCGGCGGTGCTAACCGGCGAGGTCAAGGACGTCGTTCTACTCGACGTCACGCCGCTGTCGCTTGGTGTCGAGACGCTTGGTGGCGTGATGCAGCGGATGATCGAGCGGAACACCACCATCCCGACGCGTAAGGCCGAGACCTTCTCGACCGCCGAGGACAGCCAGACCGCGGTGGATATCCATGTCCTGCAAGGCGAACGACCTCTGGCACGCGACAACATGACCCTCGGTAGGTTCCGCCTGGAGGGAATCCCGGCGGCGCCACGCGGGGTGCCTCAGGTTGAGGTCACGTTTGACATCGATGCGAACGGGATCCTGAACGTGTCGGCGAAGGATCTGGGGACCGGGCGTGAACAGCGGGTCACCATTACCGCAAGCACTCACCTCGACAAGTCCCAGGTGGATCGCATGGTGCGCGAGTCGGAGCAGTACGCTGCCGAGGATGCCAAGCGTCGCGAGGAGATCGAGACGCGGAATCGTGCCGACAGCCTTGTCTACCAGACTGAGAAGACGCTCAAGGACTATGGCGACAAGGTCAGCGAAGCCGAGCGTACCGAGATTGAGACTTCGGTAACGAGCCTCAAGGAAGCGCTGAAGGGTGAGGATGCTGACCGGATCAAGTCGCTGACCGAGGAGGTCGAGCGGGTCTCGTTCAAGTTGGCTGAGGCGATGTACAAGCAGACCGGCCCTGGTGGCGCCGACGATGCTGGCGGTGAACCAGGTGCGCCGAATGCTGCGAAGCCTGGTCCCGATGACGACATCGTGGATGCAGAATTCAAGGCCTCTGACGACAAGCGCAAGTAGGCAGTCCCGTGCGGCCCGACCGTCCCACCCAGGCTTCGTCGACATGGCACACCTCTGTCGGCGGTCCTTGGTGGGACGTGTCCCCACTCGGTTGTAGCTGAAGTGCGGAAATTGGTGATCGGATGCATGCCGGCGATGGGAGCGTGACCGATGGAAACAACAATTGACGGAACTGGTGGTGACGGGGCAGAGGTCGTCGTGCCTGTGACGCCTGAGGAACAGATCGCACATTTGGAAGCGGAACTCGGGGCGGCCAGGGAATTGGCGGCGAAGGCCGAGAAGGATGTCCTGTACGTCCGAGCGGACTTTGAAAACAGCCGGAAGCGCCTGCAGCAGTCGTATGCCGATCAGGCGCGGCGGCAGCAGAAGGGCTTGCTCGGCAAGATGCTGGCCGTTCTCGACAACCTCGACCGCGCCGTGGCGTATGGGGAGAGTTCGGCAGTGGATGCCGAACGCATGATGCAGGGGATCCGGCTGACTCACTCGCTCCTTCGCGATGCCTTGGTTGCCGAGGGCGTCAAGGAGATTGCGGCCGCGGGCGAGATGTTCGATCCGGCGGTTCATGAGGCAATCGCAAGCGAAGTTGCACCTGACCGCCCAGATGGTCAGATCATTGCGGAACTCCAGCGTGGATATAGGTACGGCGACGAGCTTCTGCGCCCTTCACTGGTGCGGGTTGCGACACGGGAATGACACTGCGTCGCGCCGGGACTTCGATACGCGTTTCTTGGCCCGCCGAGAGCACATGATTGGCACGCGGCTTGCTTTGGGCAACGGGACTGGTGTGTGCGACATGTTCGACGCACGCCTGGCGGGGAAGGCGCCTTGAGACCAGATGAACAAGGATTACTACAAGGTTCTCGGGGTCCCGCGGACAGCGAGTGAACGCGACATAAAGTCGGCGTATCGGAAACTGGCGCGCCAGTACCACCCAGATGTGAATCCGGGCAATGCCCAGGCTGAGGAGCGGTTCAAGGAGATTGCCGAGGCTCACGATGTCCTGTCGGATCCGGAGAAGCGTCGTCGCTTTGACCAATTCGGATCCGGTGGGCCGCGGTCAGGTGCCGGTCCAGGGCGTGGAAGCGCGGTCAATTGGGCGGACGTATTGCGTCAATCCCAAGGGCAGCAACGCGGAGGTCGGCGGCGGGCGCCAGAGGCGGAACCGGACATGTCCGACCTCCTCAAGGACCTGTTCGGTCGGGCCGGGGCGGGCCGCGCTGGCGGTGGCGCGGGTCGTCCGCGTGTTGGCGAGAACCTTGAACAGGAACTCTCCGTGTCGCTCGAGGACGCGTTTCGGGGGGCAGTGCGGGAGTTTCAAGTGGAGGTTCCCGATGAAGCCGGCACTGCGGTTCGTGAACGCATCGAACTCAAGATCCCGATCGGGGTTCGCGAGGGCGTAAAGCTGCGTGTCGCCGGCAAGGGCTATTTCGGGCCGGGAGGCGGTCCAAGAGGTGACCTTCTGTTCAAGGTTGTCATTGCGCCGCACGCCACTATCGAGAGGCGCGGTGACGACCTTCACACCGAGGTCCCGGTTGCGGTGTGGGATGCAATGCTGGGGGGCGAAGTCCAGTTGCAGACCTTGGGTGGATCGGGAACGTTTCGCTTGCCCGCCGAGACACAGAACGGACGCACCTTTCGCTTGACCGGGCAGGGGATGCCACGTATCGAGGGGGGCAAGGGAGACCTGTATGCCAAGGTCAAGGTCGTCCTGCCACAGGAACTTACACCCCGGGAGAAGGAACTGATCGAAGATCTCCGGCGAGGCCGCTCCGGACCGGACGGCAAGGTAGGCTGAGGAGGCGACGCGTCATGCCAATCCTTGATGATGAACCGTGTCTGACCATCGGCGTGGTCCACACGAAACTGGGCCTGCATCCGCAGACGATCCGGCACTGGGAGAAACTTGGCTTGGTGCGACCGCACAGAGTCCAGAATGGAACCCGGGTACGCATGTTCTCGGCAAAGGACCTTGAGCGGATCTCACTCATCAAGCGGTGGATGGATGAACTCGGAGTGAACCTCGCGGGGGTCGAGATCATGCTCCGCATGCACGAACAGATTGAGCAGCTTGCCGAGCAGTCTGCCCGCGAACGCCAGGCACTTGTTGACCAGTATGAGACCGAGATTCGTCGTCTCAAGGACATGTTGTTGCGTGTCCAGGCGGAGCGAAGGTAGGGCGCACGGTCCGGCGGGCGTACCCCTCCCTCCTTGGCATCCCATCGGCCAACACCTGGCCTAGCCCGTCGTACTGCCTCCGAGACATGCTTGGCCTGGAGGATTTGTCCAAAATCCGCACGGTTTCACGTTGCGACGGGGATAGTGTGGGACCTGCAATCGAACGCCATACAATGGCGATTGACGGCACATGGCTGCCATGCCAGAACGCCCGTTCTGCGGACCGCGCCGAAGGCCGAAGATGAACACCCAGAGGTACACCCAGAAGGCGCGGGAGGCCCTCCTAGAGGCTGATCAGTACGCCCGCCTCCGGCAAGCGCCGGAGGTCGAGGTCGAGGATCTGCTGATGGCGATGCTTGACCAGAAGGAAGGCATTGTTCCCCGCTTGCTTGGGCGTCTCAATGTGAATCCGGTGACCGTCGCCGAGGGCCTGGACGAGGCGCTGTTCAATGCGCCACGGGTAACCGGGTCGGCGCAGATAGGCACGGGTCCGCGCCTCTACCGTGCTATTCAGAATGGGTACCTTGAGGCGAACCGACTTTCGGACCAGTTCGTCAGTACGGAACACTTTCTATTGGCAATTCTCAGGGAGGACCGTTCCGGTATTGCGCCGACGGTGCTTGTGCGGTGCGGTGTCACTCTCGATCGAGTGCTTGAGGTACTGACATCGTTGCGTGGTGGCAGGCGTGTGATCGATGAAAGCCCCGAGACCAAGTACGAAGCCCTCCTCTTGTATGGAACCGATCTGACCGCTGAGGCGTCGCTCGGAAGGCTTGACCCGGTGATCGGGCGGGATGAAGAGATCAGACGGGTGATCCAGGTCCTCGCACGGCGAACCAAGAACAACCCGGTTCTGATAGGTGAACCGGGCGTGGGGAAGACGGCGATTGTCGAAGGGCTCGCGCAACGGATTGTTCGCGGAGACGTGCCGGAAACCCTGCGGAACCGGAAGGTCATTGCGATTGACCTTGGTCGTCTCGTGGCCGGGACCAAGTTTCGGGGCGAATTCGAGGAACGATTGAAGGCAGTTCTTTCAGACATTCAAGGATCGGCCGGTGAGGTCATCCCATTCATTGATGAATTACACATGATTGTAGGCGCCGGTGGTGCTGACGGGGCGATCGATGCCGCGAATCTCCTGAAGCCCCTTCTCGCGCGGGGTGCGCTGCATTGCATTGGTGCGACGACCCTGGACGAGTACCGCAAGCATGTTGAAAAGGATGCGGCGCTCGAGCGGCGGTTCCAACCGATCACGGTGCAGGAACCCACCGTTCCGGACACGGTGAGCGTCCTCCGTGGACTTCGGGAGCGGTTCGAGACGCACCATCGGATCCGAATCCGCGATGCGGCCCTCGTAGCGGCGGCGACGATGGCGCAACGGTACATTCCTGATCGATTTCTCCCTGACAAGGCAATAGACCTTGTTGATGAGGCTTCGTCCAGGCTCCGGATGGAGGCAGAATCGCTTCCGGCTGAACTTGATGCGCGCCGGCGTCGCATTCAGCAACTCGAGATCGAACGGGTCTCCCTCGTCAAGGAAGATGACCCGGATTCGCGCGCCAGGCTGGTGAGGATCGAGGACGAACTCTCCCAGATCCGCCTCGAGGCAGGCGCGCTTGACGAACAGTGGTCGGAAGAGCGCGATGCGGTTGCCCGCCGCGGGGAATTGCGCCAACGGATTGATGACGCGAGGCTGGCCCTTGAGCGCGCCAAGCGAGACCAGAACTGGGAAGAGGCTGCCAAGTACGAGAACGGCGTGATTCCCGAGCGGGAAAAGGAACTTGCGCGAGTAGACGCGTCCCTGGCGGGGGGTGCTGGCACGCGCCTATTCCGGGAGATCCTTGAGGCATCGGATATTGCCTCGGTCGTGGCCGCATGGACGGGGATTCCGGTGACCCGGTTGGTTCAAACGGAAATCGAGAAGCTGCTGACGCTTGAGGCCACGCTGCGCCGGCGAGTGGTCGGGCAGGAACGTGCGATCGGGGTGGTCGCCGATGCGGTGAGGCGAAGTCGTGCCGGTCTGGCCGATCCGCGCCGCCCGATGGGTTCTTTCCTTTTCCTTGGACCGACAGGTGTTGGCAAGACCCTGCTTGCCCGGGCGCTTGCAGAGGCGCTGTTTGACAACGAGGATGCGCTGACCCGGATTGACATGTCCGAGTACACGGAAAAGTCGGCGGTATCGCGCCTTGTCGGCGCCCCACCCGGCTACATCGGACATGACCAGGGCGGGCAACTCACCGAGTCATTGCGTCGCCGGCCGTATCAGGTGGTCCTATTTGATGAACTGGAAAAGGCACACCCTGAGGTGATCAACGTCCTGCTTCAACTTATCGAGGACGGTCGCCTGACAGACAGTCAGGGCCGAACGGTCGACGCCCGGCAATCGTTGATCGTGTTGACCTCGAACATTGGTGCCGAGGCTGTCACCGCATCCGGAGTTGGCGACCAGGATGGTCCGGAATCGGAATTTGCGGTGGATTGGGAGGCTGTCGAGAGCCTCGTCCGGAACCACCTTCGCGAATTCTTCCGGCCTGAGTTCATCAACCGAATTGACGATATTGTCGTCTTCCGCCCTCTGACCAGGGCGACGCTCCGTCGGATTGTGTCGCTTGAAATTGGCCGGGTGCAGGAACGGTTGGATCCGCGCCAGATCGTCCTCGAAGTCACTGAGGATGCGGTCGAATACCTTGCGGGAGCGGGAGATGACCGGGCCTATGGGGCAAGACCGCTCAGGCGGGTCATTCAGCGCGAGGTGGAGAATGTCCTCGCGCGTCGCATCCTGGAAGGTCTGATCGTGGACGGAGATACCGTCGGCATCAATGCGTCTGCTGGGGAGCTTCGGGTAGAGCGTCGTTCGGGTGGGCGTGGGTCCGCAATGACTTCTGGAGGCACTTTCCGGGGTTAGGTGCGACACGGTGGGCTGCCTCGGTGGCCGCAGATCGTCTCGCGCATACCGGCGTCCCTGGTGTGAAGATCGCCCGGCCGGACGGTCCACCATTACCCCTCAGGTACACTGGCCCCGGCTATCAGGAGAGGGTACTGGGCGCTTCATGGCAGGAACCGGCGCGATTTCCCTTTGGAATCACTATCGAGAACTGCTATGGGATGGTCGACGCTGGGTAATTGCCGCGGTCGCCCTGTTCATCGGCGGAACCGTTTCCGGGTATAGCGCGGCAATTTCGCAACCCCAGATGGTGATTGAGGCGATGACGCCCCTGATCCAGGCAGTGGCACAGGTCGGCGCACAGGTCGTCGCTGCGTCTGATCCTCTTACGCGCACGTGGGTCATCTTCCGGATGAATGCCGCTGCAGTTACCCAGTTTGTGGCCTTGGGGGTCGCGGGCGGGCTTGTGCCTGCGATAAATACCTTCGCGAATGGCGCAATGATCGGCGTCGTGGCGGCCATCGGTGGAAACCTGGCTGGTGGTCGGGTCAGTCCCGGTGTGATGGTGGCAGGTATTGCGCCTCACGCTGTCTTCGAATTGCCTGCCCTTTGGCTTGCTTCGGCGTGGGGAATGAAGCTTGGGGTGTCGTGGTTGTTGCCCGGTGCAAGCGGTCGCCGCATGCTCGAGTGGCGGGAGACGGCGTCGGAAGCGGCGTACGTACTTGTCCTCGCGGCTGGGCTGCTGGTGATCGCGGCGGCAATCGAAGGAAACCTCAGTCTCGCGCTGGTACAGTGGCTTCAAGAGTAACGGTATACTGGTGTTTCAGTTGCCAGATTAAGGTGCGTTATGCCGAAAGCCAGAAAGACCGATCGCAAGCGCTTCGAACGTCAGGAGAAGCGACGTATTCGCAATCGTGCCGTCCGTTCAATCGTGAAGACCTACGTCACCAGGGCGCGTCAGTCGATTGTGGCCGCGACTCCTGTCGCTGAGACTGCCGAGGCAGTCCTTCACGCGGTGCGTCAACTCGACATCGCTGCCCGCAAGGGTG
>BJHB01000118.1:0-8548 GCA_014191415.1 Chloroflexota bacterium | reverse complement strand
CTGGGCCCGTGCCACCATCGCACGCACGGCGTCAGGAGCGTGAAAGTCACCACCGACGGCGACGGCGCGTCCGCCTCCCGCCACGATTTCCCGTACCACCGCATCCGCACGAACCGCGTCGCGGGCATAGTGAACCGCCACCTGGGCCCCGGCGCGCGCCAGTGTCCGGCACATCGCCGCACCCAACCCCCGGCTTCCACCGGTCACGAGTGCAGTGCGCCCGTTCAGATCAATCGAAACCGTCATGTGCGTTCTCCTACGATCCCACTGGCCCGTCTCACAGTACCTGCCGTTACGCCTTCGCGCATCAGCCGCAACGGTACCGCAGGTAGCCTCCCCGGGGTTGTGTCGTCCACCCGGGGTGCCCAACTCCCCGACCGTCACACCCTTGCGATACCGGTGGGCCACTGCGGACCGCGGGTTGGGTGGGATATCGTGCGGATCGCAAGGAGTGCGTAGAAATGAGAGTCACCGGGTTCCGCACCGTCCTCTATGAGTTCGCCATGGACCGCCCACTCGGCGACGCCAATGGCCCTACCGGGTCCAACTACGGTGCAGGATCATTCCTCTTCATTGATACCGATGCCGGCATCACCGGACTGGCCCCGGGTGGCGGACCCGCCGTCCAGAAGTTTGCGCCTCTCATCATCGGTCACGACCCTCGCGGGGTTGTTGGCCACTGGAAGGCGATGCTTGACCTCGCGTTCAAGGGTGGCAACGAGGGGTCAGACAAGGGTGCCATCGCTTCAATCGATGTCGCACTCTGGGACCTCAAGGCCAAGGCTGCCGGCGAACCCCTCTGGCGAATGCTTGGCGCGCGCGATGGCCGGTGCAAGGCATACGCATCCGGAATCGACCTCTGCCTGACCGATGACGAGATCCACGCCTTCTACGCCCGCATGGCGGCCGTCGGCATTGACGGAGGCAAGTTGAAGGTCGGCCTCGACATGGACGCCGATCTCCGTCGCCTCGCAATCATGCGCGACGCGCTATCTGCGGTCACGAACCGGCCCAACCTCATGATCGACAGCAACGAGTACTGGTCACCAAAACAGGCGATCCGGTACATCAGCGAGATCGAACGCAGCTTCGACCTCGCCTGGGTTGAGGAGCCCGCACGCCGGTGGGACTACCGTGGCCTCCGGCAAGTCTCTGCCGGGATCCGCGCCGCCGTCGCGACCGGTGAGAACCTCAATGATTCGTCAGACTTCTACCCACTGATCCTCAATCAGGCCGTCGATGTCGTTCAGGTCGGGGTCGGCACGACCGGTATCACCGGCGCAATGCAGGTGGCGCACATGGCGGCCGGGTTTGAACTCCCGGTGTCGCTGATGAACTGCCCGGCGAACTTCATGGCACACCTGGCGGCGGCCTTGCCAAACCATCTGGCCATGGAGGTCGTCGATCCCGGGCGCGAACCCTGCTTCACGTTCGACAACCACATCGAGGGCGGGTTCATCCACCTCGGCGACTCTCCGGGTCTCGGGATCACCATCGACGAAGCGAAACTCGCGGCGTTGCGGGTAGACCGGCTTTCACCACCACCCGGCCTGACCATGCCATTCCCCAGACGCGAGGGAGCCGGCCTCTACATCAAACCCCTCGACCGTGGCGAACGCGACTCGATGGGGTGGGCCTGACCACCGCCCGCCCGTGCGCGACCTCAAGGCTAGAATGCCCGCACAAACCACGCACCGACCAAGCGACCGGGAGGCACATCGAATGAGCACCACGACCGTCCTGACCCCGACCTCCCGCGTCCGCCTGGGACATGCCCGAGTAGACATCACGCCGCCTGTGGGCATATACCACCGCATGTGGGGCGCCGCCCGCCACGATCAGTCGACCGGCATTCACCGACCACTCCTGGCTGATGCAATTGTTCTCGGCCCCATCGGATCGTCCGGCACCGACGACCTCGTGATCCGGATTCACTTCGATTCGGTCGGCCTCGCCCGCACCTATTACGACGCTCTCGTCGCCGCTATCCATGGCGCTACCGGCGTCCCCGAAGGACGCATCCACCTCTGCCCGTCGCACACCCACAGTGCGGGCCTCCTGACACCAGACCGCATCCCGCTACCCGGAGGCCACCTGATCCCCGGGTACCAAGCCACCGCCCGCGATGCCATCGTCCGCGCGTGCACCGATGCCATCGCCTCCATCGCACCCGCCACTCTCACCTATGCCGAGGGCACGAGTGCGATGGGTGCAAACCGCGACTACCCTGACGAAGCCAACGGCATCTTCACGTGCGGCTACAACCCAGATGCCCCGGCCGACCAGACCGTTACCGTGATGCGGGCAACCGAGATCGACAGCGAATCGCCTTTGACGCAATCGGGGCGGGGTGGGCCAAGCGAAGCGCATGTGAACCGGGCGGGTCGGAGTGGAGGTATTCCGATCCGGCTGACCGTGGTCACCTACGCCGCACACCCCACATCGCTTGCATGGGAAAACACCCTGCTCAGTCCGGACTATCCCGGCGCCCTGCGGGAAACCGTCGAGGCCGCCACCGAAGCACCGTGCATCTTCATGCTTGCCCCGTGTGGCGACCAGGGACCACGAGACAACTACACCGGAGGCCCGGCCGTCGCCGACGCAAACGGCAGGCAGGTCGGATACGCCGCCCTCGGCATCCTCTCCGGAATGGCCACCCCGGGCACTGACCGCACCTACGCTGGCCCCGTCGTGTCCGGTGCAACTCTCGGCACCTGGTCCCAAGCGCCTGTCGATGCGTCGCGCGCTTCCCGGTTCGCCGGAGGGCCAGGTTCGGTGCCCTTGCAACGACGAGATGTCCCGTCACCCGAGGCATGGGCGACGGAACTCACCCGACACGAGGCCGAACGCGATGCGGCGGATGCGCGTGGAGACGCCATCGCCGCCCGGAACGCGACGGCCCTCGCCGAGCGCGCGCGCCGGTGGCTCGGACGCCTCTCCGAACTCCCCGACGATGCCACGCCGACCACCTACCCGATGCCGGTCAGCGTCTACCGGATTGGCGACGCCATATGGGCTACCTGCGCCGGCGAACCGTACGCCGAACTCCTCACCGACCTGCGTCGCCGCTTTCCCGGGACCCCAATCCTCCTGTCGCCCCTTGACGGCCCAATGAGTGCGGGGTACTTGCTGAAAGCCGAGTGCTACGGGACCGGCCTCTACCAGGAAGAGCCGTCCCTGCTTGGCGCCGGGTGCCTCGAAGCCCTGACTGGTGCGATCGCCGCGCGCATCGCCGCGCTCAAGTCCTGATTGGAGCTTCCTCCACGAGGGACGGGCCACGGCCTGGTCGGCCGGCTTCACGCTGCCGTCCCTCCGGGATCGGGGGGCGCCCCATTTCATCCCGGATCGGGTTCAAAAGGCGATGTCTCCGTGGCACGTCCGCCCGCGGGCATCTCTGCCCGCCTCTACCCAACTCGGTTGCAGCCCTGACCAAGTCACGCATCCCGCATCGGGATTTACCCCCCCCCGCTCATCGGTTGGAATGCGTTCCCATTGATGTTCCGCCACGGGATCAACCAGGACAAAGCGGGCAAGGATGGAAGCGGGCCACGTAGGAACTCACTTCAGCAAAACCTCGGTCGTTGGGGTGGGGGTGTATCCCTAGCCGATCGCGACCGCCAGATAGTCGTAGATCCGGTCCTCACGGAAGCCACAGTCCCGGTAGAGACCGGCCGCGCGGTCGTTCGTGACATCAACCTCGATGGTGATCGGTGCAATCCCATCACCATGGAGCCGACGCACCAGCCACTTCAGGACGGCCCGGCCAATTCCCATTCCCTGATGTTCCGGTCGCACTGCAAACCCGGCAATGCTTGCAGCTCCATGGTCGACGGCGATTGAGACCATGCCGACATCCTCGCCATTCTTGGAGATCAGGAAGATCGTCCGCCCGACCGCACCGATCGATGAACGGGAGATCGCTGACGCCTCTTCTGGGCTCCCACCGAAAGCACTACTGCCAATCTCGCCCAGCACCGCAACATCGGAGATATTCGCGATCTTTGCCACCAGTCCCATTCCAAGCTCGTCACCCCCAGGTGGAACGTCCCGGAGGACCATTGCCGCTTCCGAATGCGACCGTTTCGCCCCGACAAGTTCCGCAAGCGCGTGCCCACCAACCGAAAACCGCGGGACCACCAGGAGGACGCGCGATACCTCGGCCCGATGTCCAACACCGATCGCCTTGTCGATCAACGCCCGCCCGATTCCTCGACGGCGCCATTCCGGATCTACCACTGCCACGACTTCGATCTCATCCCGGCCAAATCCATACGTCCCGGCATACCCAACTACCCGGTCACCAACCACCCAGATGAGGTCTGCGGTCTGGAGGACTATCTCGGGCGGAACCGGGTAAGACCGCGCCCGCACAAACCCCTCGTCGGCACCGGCATCGAATCCATCGTGGGCGGCACACCTCTCGACGAGTGCCATCACGTCCGGCAGGTACCGGGCATCAAGCGTGGCAGCAGTCACCAAGTGGCCGGGGCGATCCGCGCTGGTCATCAAGCTTTTCCTTGAAAAAGTCGTTCCCACTTCACCGTGTTGGCCGGTGGGAACGGCGCTCAGGATAAGGCGATACGGACACCGTTGCGACCCGGGCTGCCTGTTATCGTCAATTCTGATGAACACGTTCGACATCGCCAACGAAGCCAACACGATTAGTGTCCGCACCGTCGCCGACCGCCGGGACATTCACCGCCATCCCGAGATCGCGTTCCAGGAACACCGGACGGCGGGCATTGTCGCCGACCGACTACGCGAGCTCGGCATCGAGACCCGAACCGGGATCGGCCAGACTGGGGTCGTGGGCATTCTCCACGGATCGCGGGCAGGTCGCACCGTCCTCTTGCGCGCCGACATGGACGCCTTGCCATTGACGGAAGCCGAGACG
This sequence comes from Chloroflexota bacterium, assembly GCA_014191415.1. Taxonomy (GTDB): domain Bacteria; phylum Chloroflexota; class UBA11872; order UBA12225; family UBA12225; genus UBA12225. Next base: position 3,654 of record BJHB01000118.1, on the reverse strand, counting down.
GAGATCACCGATGGCTTCCGGTCGGAAGTGCCCGGTCAGATGCATGCCTGCGGACATGACGCCCACACCGCCATCCTCATGAGTTCGGCCGAACTGTTGGCCTCGCACCGCAACGACTTCGCCGGAACGGTCGTCTTCATGTTTCAGCCAGCCGAAGAGATCGTTGCCGGCGCGCCCCAGATGATTGCGGATGGGCTTCTGGATGATTACCGTCCTGATGGGGCTTACGCACTACACATCGCGCACAACCTGGCCACCGGGCACCTCTTCTCGGCCCCCGGACCAACCGCCGCTGCTTCTGACCGTTTCACGGTCACCCTGCACGGAAAAGGCATCCACGCGGCGTGGCCCCATCTTGGCGTTGACCCCATTGTCGCCGGGGCACACCTCGTGACCGCCCTCCAGACCCTCGTCAGCCGTGAAGTTGCCCCGGGCGACCCCGCCGTCATCACCGTCGGGCGCCTTGAGGCCGGTCAAGTCGCCAACATCATCCCGGAGACCGCAACCCTGTACGCGACCGTTCGGACCTTCCGTCCGTCGACGCGCAATCACCTCGAAAGACGTGTCCCAGAGATTGCCCACGGAATCGCCTCCGCCTTCCGTTGCACGGTCACGGTGGAATACGAGCGTGGCACCCCGCCGGTTGTCAATGACGCGGACGCCGTCGAACTGGTCCGCGAAGCCGTGTCATCGGTTCTCGGTCAAGACGCCTGGATACCTCCCATCTCTGACGGACCGACGATGGGCGCCGAAGACTGGGCATGGATCCTTGAACGGGTGCCGGGGTGCATGTTCGTGCTCGGCGTTCGCGATCCGTCATGGGAAACCGCGAGGCCCATCCACTCGCCCCGGTTCGCCCTCGATGAACGCGCCCTGCCGTACGGCGTCGCCGCCATGACCGCGGTCGCGCTGCGCTTCCTCAGTGAGGAACCGAAAGCCTGACCCGCAGTCCGCGAACCATGAGGATGAAAGCAGGTCCAGTCCAAACGCGCCAAGCATGCCGGGGCACCTTCGCCTACGGGTTCGGCTCACCTCACGACTTTCCTATGGCTTCATTGTATGAATATATAACATAGTACAAATGCTGAAATGCTTAACGAACTGTTGACCCAACACCAACGGAATTGGGTGGACGCACGGGGAACACTGGGAAGGTGACAACAAAATCCTGTCACGGGGGGAGCACTACGGTCCTCACCCTCACGACCCGGGAAAGGCGTTTCCCATGGCAATCAATCCGCTCACGTCGAACCTCAATGCACCGCTCTCCGGTACTGGCGCGAGTGCCAGCGGACAGGTCCGCGCGCATGGTCATCGCCACGGTGGGCGTCAGCAGGTTGTGGCGGGCGCCGCGACAGCCCTTGACACGAGCACCACAGACCTCGCCACCCAGTTGCAGTCCGGCAAGTCGATTGCCGAGATCGCGAAGGCACAGGGGATGACCATTGACACCCTGAAGTCCAAGATGACCGACGCGTTCAATTCCCGTCTCCAAAGCCAGGTGGTGGGTGGCACGATGACCCAACCTCAAGCCCCGAACATCGCCGCGCGGTTCAGCGCGAACCCCGACACGATGCTCTCCCGGACTGCGGGCATTGGTCCCGTCGCTTCATCAGCGGGTGGTGCGGGCGGCCGAGGCGCCGATAAGGGCGGGGATAACGACGGGCGGTAGTTTTCGTTCATCCTCTAGCGCACTCAGGACATCCAATGGAGGCAGCGGCGCCTCCGGCGGATGGCCCTGCGGCGCACCCCGGACCTTTTGACCACCCGGGGGATCAACCCCATGAAGGATTCCAACCGCTTGACCACCGACCGCGCCATCCAGAAGGCCCAGCGGGATCACCCGGCGATCAGTGTCACCCTCGCACTTGATCCCGACGAGAACGACAGCTACGGCTCAACCGCTTCTGGACGGATGATCGCCGAAGGCCCGATCGCGCTTGCCAATGCGGTCTTTGCCCACCTCCGCCAGATGCACGGACCAAACGTCCACATCAGCGTCACCACCGGCACGCTTCCCATCGACGAATGCGTGACCGCAGGCATCTCACCTGATCCGGAGTTCGAGATCCTCGACGCCATCGCCTCCATCCGCGAGGCACAACTATCCACAGGATCCGTCCGGAATTCTTCGGTTCGCGTAGTCCTGCCAGATGGCATCGTCCTCGAACAGGCCGCAGGTGCCACCACCGACATCTCCCTGTTTGAATCGGCCGACAACCACCTCGCACTACTTGTTGATGGGTGGGCGGTGACGGGTTTCGAGCTTCTCGTCGGGTGGCGCCTCCTTCCCGACGCCCGCGCCCTCTTCGCCGGAGACACCATCCCGACACATACCCGGTGGGTGCACGACGGCGCCGTCCTTGTTGTCTGGGGCGATGGGCGGTTCCTGTTGGAAGGCACAACGCAAGCCGAACCCGAACCCGCTTCCAGCCAGACCGGACTGGCAACCAGTGCCGGTCCCGGGAACGCACGACGGCGTCGCAATGATTTTGACGGCAACCCCCCGCGAACTTCATGGCAATGGGTTGCCTCTGCCGGACGCGACGGGTCCCTTCGACACGCCGATGACCTGTCACCCCGATGTGCGCGGATTCTCGACCTGCCCGCTTCCCCGTTGTCACCAAAATCCTGACATCAGGATACGTTGTATTGTGACACACACCTCTGCGAGCCAACTCGTTTGCGACCTAGCCCAACGGATCAACCACGTCCATCACGTTGCAGATCGGTGCGAACAACGGGGACACCCTCGCCGTAGCCCTGACGAACAACACCGCGGCAACCCTTGCAGTCGACACCAACAACATCACCACCCAGGCAACCGCCTCAGCGGCCATCACCGCGCTCGATGCGGCGATCAAGACGGTCAACACGAACCGCTCAAACCTCGGGGCGATGCAAAACTGTCTTGACAGCGTAACCCGTTCACTTGCCGTAGCGTCCGAAAACACCTCCGCAGCAAATAGCCGCATTGCGGATGCCGACATCGCATCAAGCATGAGTGAACTGGTCCGCTCCCAGATCCTGCAGCAGGCAGGCGTATCCGTCCTCGCACAGGCGAACCAGGCACCATCCATGGTGCTCCAGTTGCTCAACTAACTCATTTCTGATCGATTGTGGGGCCGGGGGCAGGGCCATCCCGAGCCATCAGCCCCACAATGGGTCAAAGCCCACCGAGGGTCGACCCCATAACCGGGTAGACGGCGTGAGATCCGAGTTGACGGTAACGCGCGTCAGTTTTCGAGGGTTTGCAAAACCCGGCCTAAGGTTCTGTCGCGTTGTGCCGATAGTTATGTTGTCAACCACTGACAAGCGGGTTCAACCCCACGATTTCAAGGCTGACACATCTCCCGGACGCAAGGGACTGCGCCGGAAACACGTTACAGAGAAGGATCTCGGCAATGGCTCTACGCATCAACTACAACTACGAGTCGATCTCAGCGCAGCGGAACCTCACCAGCACGCAGGGCAGTTTCTTCAAGGCGATTGAGCAGCTTTCCAGTGGGCTCCGGATCAACAAGGCAGCGGACGACGCGGCCGGCCTTGCCGTCAGCGAGAAGCTCAAGAACCAGGTCCGTGGCCTCAACCAGGCACAGCGGAACGCGCAGGACGGGATCTCGCTCCTCCAGACCGCCGAAGGTGCGCTCAACG
>BJHB01000117.1:0-8626 GCA_014191415.1 Chloroflexota bacterium | reverse complement strand
TCTCCAGCAACCACCCGAACTCATTTCGGATCTTTACCAGGCTTGCGATGCTGGTGCCGAAATCGCCCTCGCATCACGGTCAACGCGTGGCGATCCTTGGACAACGAGACAGTTTGCGCGCATTTTTTACGCACTCCTACGCCACTTTGCATTGCCGGAGATGCCAATTGGCGGGTTCGACTGCTTCGTGGCATCTCGACGAGTGGGACAGCTGCTCATTGACCACGCACGACCGAACGTCTACCTTCCGGGCGAACTGCTTTGGCTTGGATTCCCTAGAACAGTCGTGCCGTATGACCGCCTCGCGAGGCCTGCCGGCGCCTCCATGTGGACCTTCTGGAAAAAAGTCCGTTTCCTCATCGACTCCTTCGTGGCCTTCAGCTACACCCCCATCCGCCTCACCTCAACCCTCGGCATCTTGTTTGCGGTCGCCGGGTTCCTGTACGCCATCGTCATCCTTTCTCTGCGGATCACATCCGGATTCCCTGTCGAAGGATGGGCGTCGCTTGCCGTCATCGTCCTGATTCTCGGTGGCGTCCAACTCATCGTCCTCGGCACCCTTGGCGAATACGTCTGGCGAACCCTCGACACTGGCCGGAACCGCGCCCTCTACGTTGTGGACACGATCGTCAACCCTGTGCCCGGGAAAGAACCGCTTGTCGGAATCACTCGGGCAGTGGGTTCGACGCCATTGTCGGTACCATCGCACCTCCAATGACCCCGCAACTCCTCCACGGTGCAAGTGTGGACCTGCACCCCGTCACTGAAGCGGATTTATCCGCGCTCCTGACCTGGTACAACGCCCCAGATATATTCAAATACATGGGACGTGAGACACATCTCACCATGGCAGACCAGCATGCTTGGCTAAATATTTCCCGCTCGGATCCCGGCATGCTTGTATGGGCCGTTCACCGGCGAGACACCGCGTCGCTCATTGGGAGCATTACCCTCCGCAATCTGACCGACCGCGCCAGGCGAGCCGAACTGGGCGTCCTCCTGGGAGTGGCGGGCAGCGGCTTCGGCAGCGATGCTTTGCATACCGTCCTTGCCTACGCATTCGACGCGCTTGACATCCAGTGCGTAAGCCTTGAGGTCCGGGGCGACAATCGCCGGGCAATCACCGCATACATGCGCGCCGGTTTCCGGCCCGAAGGCATTCTCCGCCGACGCCTCGCTAAGGACGGCGCCCTCCACGACCTCTACTCCATGAGCATCCTGCGCGAAGAGTTCGAGGCGGACGACACCTAGTGGCGGCTCTAGCCGAAACGTCCGCAATCCACCGGGCGGTGGGTCCGTGCATTTCGAACCAAAGAGCACACCGTTTGGCTACCAGTCACTCGCTCACTGGGCAACCACTGACAACAACGCCTCTGCTCGCGAGCCAGCAATGACCACTTCAAGGAAGGTCGTTCAACAGGGCCTCGTACTTCTCGTCAGCAACGTCGGATCCGGGGCAATACAGGTCGCTTACACTTTCGCACTCGCCCGTCTCCTGGTTCCCACCGACTACGGCGCGTACGTCGCTCTCATATCCGCATTTGGCATCCTCGGACTTGTGACCAGCGGTATCCAACCCACGGTGGCCCGACGGGTTGCTCTGCACGGCGCACCATCCAGATTGACCGATGCGGTCCGTCTTGCAACCAAGGGTTGGGCCACCCCGGTTGCCCTTGCAACCATGGCCGTCTCAGGCACGCTGATCGTTGCCACGCCATTCATCCAGTCCGAGTTCAGTCTGGCATCACCGTGGCCCGTCTGGCTCCTGGCGCCCTTGACCGCCCTGATCGTGATCACTCCAGCATTGCGGGGAACCGTCCAAGGTGGTAGGCACTTCACCGCACTTGCCGGCCTGTCCACAGTCGATGTCGTCACCCGTGCTGGCTTCGGTGTGGTCCTCGGGTGGTTCGGAGGTGGTGTTACCGGAGCAATCGGCGCACAACTGGCAGGCGCAGTCGTCGGCACAATCGCAACCTTCGCCTATCTGAACCATCAGGCCCGAACACAGGCAGAGCAAATCGAGACGTTCCCGACGGTTTCAGCACCGGCCGCACCACGCCACACCAACTGGTCGACCTACCTGATCGGTGCCGAAACCCAGTCGATGATCGCGTCAGGATGCATCCTGGTCATGCTGACCCTCGACGCCGCGCTTGTCGCCCGGTTCTTCAATGCTGAAGACACCGCCACCTACTCGGCGGTGACCATCCTGGGGCGTAGCCAGTTCTACCTTTCCGCGACGGTCGCAACCCTTCTCCTTCCGTATGCGGCCTTACCAGGGCGCGGAAAACCACTCACTGCGCTCGGCTTCGGACTTGCGGTGACAGGCGGACTGAACACTGCCGGTCTGCTTGTACTCATTGCAATTCCCGATCTCGTGGTCCGGGTCTTGTACGGACAGGCCTATGCATCGGCCGCACCATTGCTATGGCACTATGGGTTTCACGCCATGATGCTTTCGCTTGCCAACGTCGTCGCCACATACCTCATCGCGAGCGGCAACCGTTCCATTGGCATCGTTGCGTTGGCGTGTACGGCGTTCCAAATCGCTGCCGTTACACTCTGGCACCCGACGCTCGATGCCGTCATCATCGGACTGGGAGCAGGAAGCGCAGCATTTCTCGCCTGCGGACTATTGCTGGTTCGATCGTCTCAGAATGTAGATAAATATTTTTAATAACTTTTTATATCACTTATAATATATAAGATAACAATCGTACTAAATACTATTTTGATGTAGTTACTAGATTAATGAGAGTTGTCACACTAATTAATCAATATCTGCCCAAACTGTCTGGTACACGCCCATCACCGACGTGGTTCGCCATCGGCGGTGCAGCGGTTCTGGTTTCGCTTGCAAATTTTGTCACATACAACACTTTGGCTGATGGCGACTACGATGCATATAAAACTCATGTCATTGCATCGATATGCTTCGGTTTACTCGGCTCAGCCGCGATTACGGTGCACGCAGATTTGAGAAGTTTGGCAATACCCACCGCGTTGCTCGTCTGCACGCTAGCCCCAGGGGTGATGCACGCAATTCGACTGACGAACCCATTTCTCAATGGGAGACCAATCTCCGAGACTCGTGCGACCAAGTCAAATCCTGCCATGTGGAATGAGGTGTGGGATTTCCTTGCACCCGACGCTGCATCCATATCCATAGATGCGGATGGAGCGCTAAAAATGGCTGTCCGTCCGTGGAAGTCAGCGTCCATCAGGACTAAACTCGTAACTCCTAAAAGAGCCCACCCGCTGCAGATGCTCCTTGGCCTTCAACGGGCAGTAGTGGACGAAGAGATTGACGTAACGGTGTCAACGCATCTGACAGGAAACTACTTGGGTGTAATTCAATCCAATCGAACACGGATGCAGATTGTCCCGTATGGAATCAAGTTGACCGTACCCGACAACCGGGGCGACGTCGGATCCATCGATATTCCAGCCAAGGCTTGGGCTGATGGCGCACTGCACCGATGGCAGCTAATCGGTTCATCATCGCTCCTCACCCTGAAGTTGGACGGTTCGGTCCTCTGGGAGGGACCCCTGCGGGAGCAACTTGAACCAGTTCTCATCGGTGACGCGCAATCGGATAGTGAACATGGCGGGTATCTAGAAGTAGTTAGTGCGCGGTTCACACGACGGCTGGCGGTCGGGTATCCCTAATCGTAGCCGACATCATGGAGCGTAATGATGAATCCGGGATTCGGGAAAGTGTTGACCTCTCGATTGTCATCCCAGCATACCGACAAGGTGGACGCATTCAAGAAGACATCGAGAACGTGAGAGATGTCCTGAAAGCAATCACGGCGAGCTACGAAATCATCGTTGTGGTCGATGGTTGCCCTGACGACACTCTGCACCATGCGCTTGAATGCGCCGAGGCTCGGGTCAGAATATTCGGCTATAAGCGAAACCAGGGAAAGGGCTATGCGGTTCGGTTCGGATTTCGGCAGGCATCCGGGAAGATCATTGGCTTCATTGACGCCGGAGGCGACATCGATCCAGTCGGCCTGGTGGCTGCCGTGCAGACGCTTCATGAGACCGGCTCGGATGTCGTGGTCGGTTCCAAGCGTCATCCAAAGTCACGGGTCACATACCCAATGTTACGACGGGTGTATAGCCGTGTATACCAACAGTTCGTGAAGGCACTGTTTGGATTCGACCTGAGCGATACCCAGACGGGCCTGAAGGTGTTCCGGAGAAGTGCCATCACGAATGCACTCCCATACATGTCAATTGACCGCTTCGCTTTCGATGTCGAGTTGCTCGCAATCATCCGGCGGGTAGGGTTCCGGAAGTTTGCAGAGTCTCCCGTGGACGTCAACCTGATCTTCCCGAGTTCCATTGGCGGGATCAGGCCGATACTCGGGATGTTCATCGATACGATCTCAACCGCGATTCGCGTCTATCGGACACCCGTGGGGGCAGCTGGCGCGCCAGGATTACCTCACGATTAAGGTGTGCGCAACCCGCATGAGGCTCGGCGTACTCGAGTGCATTCCGGTTACGTCGACACGTCATCCGACTGAGCGAGGTACGAGCGTGAGCCGCCACCAAAGTGGGCGCCCCCCTGTGAAGTACCCGTCCCCGGTGAGCACAGAACGCGCCAGAAACAGGAAAGACGCGATGTACTGCAGGAAGGCCTTTTCGGGAGGTCGATACAGAAACGACGGTCCCGGGCTGATGCCCTGCAAGTCCAGCACCTCGCAACCAGCCAATTGGACGAGCGCTCCCACGCCCTTGGGCGTGACGAACATGAAATCCGGGATGTTCAGATCACTGGCGTGCGTATAAATCGGATGAAGGCCGCTCGGACAGTCAACATGGATGCGCCCATGGTCAGCAAGGCGCCGGCTCACCGCACGCAGCACGCCGAGCGGATCCACGAAATGCTCCAGCGTGTGCGAGAAGAAGACGGCGCCGAAACGAAGGGTGGTTTCACCCAACCGTTGCAGGAGTTCCGATTCAGAGGCGTGCCACGTCTCGTTGGCCACACCATGGAGCGAGAGCACATCCTGCGCGGCGTCGATGCTCACCACATGAGCGCCTAATCCGCCTGCCGCCCGCAGCGCACGCGTAAGCATCCCATTCCCTGACCCAAAATCAACCAGTGAGCCTGACGAATTGGACCCGCCAGCTTGGCTCATCGCGTACGCCACCAGTGAGCGCGCGCGCGCTCTCTCACTCACGCCACGCAGCCAGCCAAGCAACCGGGCGGGCAGCGTTTGATGCGCGTCGTTGATGTAGAAGCGGTCGTAGAACGCAGCTATCTGGCCTGCTGGCGGTGCCTCCGCCACCTGCACCGTCATGCACTCGCGACATCGGACGTACCGTACCCCGGGAAAAGGCGCGCTTTTGCGCACAACCAAAGGCACACCCATTCCTTCCCCGCAGGCCATGCACCTCATCATCGACTCCGGGCCACGATATTCCCGACCAGGAAACGAAGGTGCGACCATGAGTACAGGGCACCAACGGCAACGCAGAGGATTGGGTGCAGAAACCAGGCGGGGTCGCGAGGGCCGACCAAGAATCCCCGGAACGCATCCACCAACGGAACGACGCCGGTAAGCATCACAGCCCCGACCATGACTTTGTCCTTGAAGGACAGGTTGTAGGTGAATGCCCGGTCATGCGCCCTGTGGAACAGGGTGATATTCCGCACGAGCTTGCGGAGGAATCCGGGGGTGTCTGCGCATCCATCGTGGCCGACAGGCTGCTTGAGCAGCACGATACATGGGTGACCCGAGCGAACGCGCTGGTACACGAAATCCATGTGGTAGAAGCGACGGCCGCGAGCATAGTGCTTGGCATCTTCCGTGCGGGTGAGAAAGCCCTGGGACCCGAACGTGAGTAGTCGGCCTGCGTCTGCCTCCAGGAGCCAGTACTGGTCTGCATCCGCAACGATGCGTCCACCCAGATTCCACACCGCCTCGGTCGCCATCAGGCGATCCCGCACGCGAAGATAAAATGGTACTGGATCAGTGAATCCATACAGGCTGCAGTACCGGTTGGCTGCAGGGTCTCCCGGCGCGTAGTGGAATCGTGCGGACTGGGCCCCGATTGCCTCGGGGTGATCGAGGAGCGCCTTCCTCGCGACATCGAGCCAATCATCGGAAGGAAGCCAGTTGTCCGCATCAAGGAAGAGCACAAGTGGTGATGAGGTGCCTTCCAACCCGATCTTCTTGCTGACTTCAATGTCCCGCTGCCCACTGGTGAGAACCGTCGCGCCGAATTCTCGGGCAATCGCCACCGTCGCGTCCGTCGACAGGTCATCAACGACGACAACGTTCACGATGTAACCAGCGTTTTGTTGACCCCGGATCGACTGCAGGCACTTCCGCAACCGGCGCTCTTCGTTGAAGCACGGGATGACGACGGTTACGTCCACGTTCGGTCACCACTAGGCTTCGGCCCCAGCTCCGTCTGGTTTCTCAAGGCGACCCCGCTGAGTACAGCTTTGTCGGTAACTCAACCGTTCCAGTCGCCGGACCAACTTGGGAGAACCTTGCGGGCTGGGTGGAAACCGCTACCTGCGACGGGACAAAATCGAGCATGTGCCCAACGAGGTACTTGCTGCCTCGCACGACGTAGTACGTGAAATGATCGCGGCTCTGGAAGATCGATCCGAGCTTCCGCGCGATGTACGCCGGCGTCAGGAAGCTGGTGTACAAGCCCTGCACGAGCGCCAGGATGTCGGCGTCCGGGATGGGTGACGTCAGCACCGGTTCGCGCATGTCCCAACGGTGCCAGTTCTCCGGCCCGTCGAAACGAAGCCACCCGTTCGTTCGCGCTTGCGCGTACAGCTGCGTGCCCGGGTATGGCATGCAAATAGTTCCCTGAAGGGTGTTGATCCAGCCCCGATCAAAACATTCGCGGGTAAAGTCGATGGTCGCTCTGGCCTCATCGTATGTCTCCCACGGGTAGCCGACCATGCAGGTCGCGTGCGGTTCCAGCCCTGCCTCACTTGCCCAGCGCAGGCTGTCCCGTTGCTGCCTTGGGGTCGTGCCCTTGTTCAAGATGTCAAGGGTCTTCTGATTGGCGCTCTCGATGCCATACAGGATGAACCGGAAGTTCGCCGACGCCAGTAACTCGTACTCGGATTGCGTCAGGGCGTCGGCACGCATGTTGCACCCCATCATCAGCACGCGGTGCAATCCCCGTTCGCGGAACCCGGCAACGAACTTGTGCATCCAGCGCCCAACCGGCAAGGTCCCGGTATCGTCGAACACTTCGCGCACCCCGAGGGCCGCAAGGTTCTCCAATTCGTCGAGGTAGTCGTCGACCGGTCGCACCGAGAACTTGGGGAGCAGTGACGTCCAAGAGCAGAAGGTGCATCCTCCGCCCTTCGATTCCCCTGCGGGTACGAGTCCAGTGTCAAGGCCCGGCACCGGCCGACGCCACCAGCAATCGGCGCCGGTTGCACCGGTTGCCCATCCATACGTACCCGGCGTACGCATGAAGTTACCATTCCGGTAGGCGTAGAGTTTCCATTTGGATAAGTCACGGTCGATGTGGGGGCGGACCTGCAGGAACTGCGGTGGCTTCGGCGCAGTCCCCGAGTTGACCACCTCACCGGACGTCGGGTCGCGCCAGAACACCCCGCTGCCAAGTTCTTCGCCACGCTCAAGGTGGTTGGCCAGGTTGACCATTGCGAAGTCGTACTGCCCACCGCGCACGCAGTAGTCCACCGGGCAGAAAAGGAACGCCTCCTCCGGCAACGCCGTCACGTGATCCCCAACGAGAGCAATCTTCATGTGGGGGAACCGTACCTTCAGGTCCGTGATGCATTTCCAGATCGGCGGCGCGCTTGGCGTCTTCGTCTCGATCATCATCAACTGGGGACTGCTTGCCTCGATTTCCCGACAGTACGTCTCCCAGTCCCACCCCTCGGCAATGCCGTCGAGCCAGACCACGTCATGACCGACCTGCTTGAGGAGGGTCGCCGCCAACGCAGGCAACACCGGGAAGATGACGGTGGCATTGTTCCCCACGAAGGTGTTGAGAAGCCCGGTGACACCACCACCCTTGCTCTGACGTGTCGAGAAGACCTGATATTGCCGGTTCTGTGAAAGCAGAGGAATGCCCTTCTCACTCTCGAACGGCGGGAAACTGATCGCTATTTGCATAATAAAATCACTTAATCATACTATTTTAACAGCTGTTGCTTCATTCGAAGCGCTCCGTCAAACAAATCAAAGGTTCTTCCAAAATTTTTCAGATGATCACAATCACTAAATTCGCAGTCTAGAATTGAACTATTATTAAATAGATCTAATATATTTATTTTGTAACGTAGTTTATAAGGTATATTTTCAAGTAAATATTTTTTATCAAAACTAATTTTATTACAATATTTTTTGTAATCACTTCGAGCTGGACTTAATATAATTGTTACTTTATGATTATATTTTTCTGCAATGCCAATGAACTCTGCGAGTTGGTCCCATTGGGTATGTTTTTTGTACATTTCGATATGGGTTTTAGCTCTTCTCGCGGTTAATTCATCACTATTTACTGATCCGGTATTTATTCTTATATGTCCACCTCTATGTTGGAAATTTACATGATATAATATCACATTTATTAATTTATATCCTTTGTAATTCCTAAGTTTTTT
>BJHB01000116.1:0-8636 GCA_014191415.1 Chloroflexota bacterium | reverse complement strand
CGTCTGCCCGGTTGATCCCCGCTCCGACGACGTGCATCCCGGAGCGTATCCACTCCCCACGGACAACTGGCGTCCTGGCGCTCGTGATCGCAATCACAACATCAGCGCCCACGATTGCGTCTTCGGGCGTCTCACAAATCGCGATGTCAAGGTGCGGAATGCGCTGGCCCGAGACCAGTTGATACGCCTCGGCGAACGTGGCCCGACGTTCTTCTGAACGGCTCCATACACGCGCGCGGGAGATCTGGGGCATTGCGGTGACCAAGGCGAGCAATTGGGTAACCGCTTGCCCGCCCGCTCCGATGATGGCTACCGTCGCACTGTCTGGCCTTGCCAACAGCGAAGATGCAAACCCGGTAGCCGCACCGGTCCGGAACCGTCCAAGCCAATCAGCTTCCACAATCCCGCGCAATTCGCCAGTACTCGCGCGGTACACGAGCACGAGAAAGCGAGCACCGCCGGCAGCCGTTGAATACACCTTCAGGCCCATGGCATCGTATTCCGGCAACGCTCCCGACATCACCTGAAGCGATGTGGGACGAGCAGGGTCAATGCGTGGGAAGAGCCGATCCCTCGGGATATTGGCGCCCCGGCAGCTTCCCAGAGACCGGAACGCCGCCTGGACCGCCTCGAGCGCAATCGGCATCGACACAAGCGAACGCACGTCTGCCTCAGACAGAAACCTGGTCATCTTCACCCCAATTCTTCATCGCAAAGCGGTCATGTGGAGCCTGTCCATCAGGGACTCACTCCCGCGCTTGTCGTCGGCTTCACATGATTAGGTTGCTGCTGGGAGTTGCTGACACTCTGGACAGAAGTATGTTCCCCGGCCACCGACAACTTCACGAACGATCAGCGGTACTGCGCCGTTGGATGCCGTTCCGACTGCCAGGCACTGGACACAAGGTTCACCTGGACAACCGTGGGCCTGGAGAAAATCTCGCCCTGCGTCCACTGGGTCGACCACCGCCGAACGTCGATTTCCCATCATTAGCGCACCACCGACCGGTACTGCAATGGAAAGGATCCCAACGATAGCTTCGTGAAGACGCTTGGTCTCATGCAAATCCAGACTTCCCGCGAGGCGTCGCGGATGGATCCTTGCCCGGTAGAGCGACTCATCGGCGTAGATATTGCCGATCCCGGCAACGCACGTCTGATCAAGGAGTGCGACTTTGATGGGCCGACCGCGGCGAAGCGCGAGGCGGGTGCCGAGGACCTGAGGCGAAAATGCACGGTCGATAGGATCAGGTCCATATCCATGGCCCTCAACGAAACCATCGACGTCGGCACTGTGCATGAGTCGAACCCAGCAAAACCGCCTCTGATCATTAATGAAAAGCGTGTCACCATTGGTGAAAGAGATCCAGACACGGGTTGCCGTGTCTGGCAGGACGGCACCTGCGAGCGGATATGGATGACCACCCAAAATCCGCGATCCATCGTTTCGAACATGGACCAGCTGCCCGGCAATCTTGAGGTGAAGTGCTAGGGTGGCTGGTCGATCGAGCGATACCAGCAACATCTTGCCAACACGACGGATTGCCGTGATCGTTGCGCCTTCAACGGAAGCGTCATCCAAACCAGCCGCCGGATGCCACCGTTTCTCGTCGAGAACTTGGAGGCGCAATATTGTCGCCCCCACCAGAACCGGTTCGACGCGGCGCCGAAATCCCTCGACTTCCGGTAATTCAGGCATCTCGGGAGGAGTGTAAACCGCGTCCGGTCAAAATCACTGGAACGTGTATCCCCTCGCGGAGCATTCGGGTAGGAGGCAAACATACCGTCCCCATCGGGAGTTCGTTACTGAGGGGGAGCGCGGTGAACCGTTGCGGACCAACCCTGACAGACCACGTGCGGCGACCAGTTCGCCCTGCACAACGCACCAGGTGAAACATTCATGAAGCAAATCTGTGTTGTCGGGACTGGCTACGTAGGCTTGGTCACCGGTACGTGCCTTGCTGATCTCGGCAATCGTGTGATCTGCCTCGACATTGACGAAGCGAAGATTGCCCGCCTCCAGGGTGGCGAACTGACGATCTACGAACCCGGGCTGGAGGAACTGGTCGCCCGCAACGTGGCATCCGGTCGACTGAGTTTCACCACCAGTTACGCCGAGGCGGTGCCCGACGCTGACTTCTGCTTCATCGCGGTGAATACCCCGTCCGGGACCGAGGGTGAAGCCGACCTTGGTCAGGTCAGGGCAGCGGCGGCCGCCCTGGCTGCCCACCTCAAGGATGGGGCGATCGTCATCAACAAGTCCACGGTTCCCATCGGAACCGCAGACCGGGTCGATCAGATCATTTCCAGACACCTACCTCCCGGTCGCGAACACGTCCACATCGGAGTAGTGTCAAACCCCGAGTTCCTTCGTGAGGGGTCGGCAGTGGCTGACTTCATGCGCCCAGACCGGGTTGTACTCGGCGCAACTCGGCGGAGCGACGCGGAGTACGTCGCGACCCTCTACATCAGTCTTCAAGCACCAATCCTCATCACTGATCCACGTACTGCAGAAATGATCAAGTACGCATCGAATGCCTTCCTGGCAACCAAGATCAGTTTCATCAATGAAGTTGCGTCAATCTGCGACAAACTTGGCGCTGATGTCCGTCAGGTTGCGGATGGAATGGGGCGCGATGCGCGCATTGGCCGCTCGTTTCTCGACGCTGGCCTTGGTTGGGGTGGAAGCTGCTTTCCCAAAGACGTGAAGGCACTCGCACACATGGGTGCTGTCGCTGGTTGTCATCCGCTGCTGCTACGGACGGTCATCGAAATCAACAAGGATCAGCGACGAAAGGTCATCCAGCGCCTTAGGGACACCCTTGGCAGCCTGGAGGGCCTCACCGTCACGCTTCTCGGCCTCGCCTTCAAGCCGAACACCGACGACATGCGCGAGGCTCCCGCCCTGGAGATTGCCCATCTTCTGCTCGGCGAGGGCGCGCGCGTACGGGCCTATGATCCGGTCGCGATGAGCCGTGGACGCGAGGTATTACCAGATTGCACCTATGCAAGTGATGCCTACGAGGCCGTCACCGGGGCTGACGCCGTTGTGCTGGTCACTGACTGGAACGAGTTCAAGAACCTCGATCTTTCGAGAGTGAGGTCGCTGATGCACCGACCAGTATTCATTGACGGGCGAAACGTATACGACCCGGTAAAGGCCCGCGCGGCTGGGCTCATTTATCACGCGATTGGGCGCGGCAGCGGAGAGGCGGTCAAGTAATCCGGCGACGGTCCTGACGACCTCATCTCTCCCCGGGCGTCAGGACGATCTTCCCCTCTCCCTTGGCACGGGCGGCATCGAATCCTGCCGACCAATCCTCCAGAGGCCGAACCTGAGTGACAAGGGGCAGGGTATCCACTTGCCCTGTCCCCATCAAATCGATGGCAGTAATCCACGATGACGGTGTGCTTGAAAATGAGCCCCGAAGGGTGATTTCCTTCAAGACCAGGACGTCAACCGAAACCGGGGCCGGACGCCCGTAGAGACCGATCTGCAGCACTGTCCCTCGGCGGTTGACAAGCCCGAGGCACCCATCAAGGGAAGACGGCGCACCCGCCGCTTCGATAGCGACATCGACCCCAAGTCCGCCAGTACGCTCGCGGATGACGTCAGTGACATTTTCGCGAGTCACGTCAATCAGGTCCTGAAACCCGAGTTGGCGGGCAAGGGCGAACCGGGAGGCGTCGGCTCCGGTACCCAGAATGATCACCACGCTTCCGGCTGCCCTTGCAACCTGCGCACACAGCAACCCGATTGGGCCGGGGCCAGAAACCACGGTGAAAGGAGGGTGCCATCCCTCATTGCTCATTCCGATCACTTCCATGATGCCGTGGACGCAACACGCCAGCGGCTCGGTGAGCGCACCGGCTTCGATGGTCACGGTCGGCGGGAGAAGGAGGATGTTAGCGACCGGAACTTTGACGTACCCAGCAAAGCCACCATCAACGTGACCTCCAAGCCAGCGACGTGCTGGGCACAGGTTCAAGAGCCCCGATGCGCAGAATGAACATGACCCGCAGGTAGAAATCGTGGTCTGCGCGGTCACACGGTCGCCCAGCGAAAGGCCGGTAACCCCAGCGCCAATGGCCACAATCGTCCCCGCAGTCTCGTGACCGATTGTGACCGGAGGTACCACCACATACTCATCATCCTGAATATGAAGGTCAGTACCGCAAATTCCCGTAGCGCCAACCCTGAAGACCACCTCGCCTGGACCGGGCGTCGGGTCTAGAACGTCCCTCAGTTCGAGGTTTCCGGGACCCGTTTGTGTCTTGACCAGAGCCTTCATCGCTGCCATCTCCCGTTGCGCCGGACGGTTGCGCGTTCACCGGCAATGGTAGACGACCCACGTGGTGGCCATGTTCAGGCGTTTAGAACCCTGTTCACCGCCGCAATCAGGGTGGAGGGACTGAAAGGCTTTGAGAGGTACATGTTCGCCCCGCTTTTCATTCCCTCTTCAACTTCGTGAGGAAGTGTCCTGGCAGAAAGTATGATTATCGGAGTTGGAGCAAGGTGGGGTAACGAGCGGATGGTCCGGGTCAGTTCAATCCCGGTCATGCCAGGCATTACCACGTCAACCACTGCTGCATCGGGACGCAGCTCCTCCATAAGCGCCATTGCGGTCATCCCATCGTCGGCCTCAACAATTTCATGACCAACCCTACGCAGGAAAATCCCAATGATCCGTCTGATGTCGGGCTCATCGTCGGCAACAAGAACTCGCGCCATTTCCGAAATTCCTATCAGGCAACTCTCTCTCGAGGGCAACACATGCCCCTAAATCTCGAGTCGAGCAGACCAGCAGTTTTTGGATCTGTGCAGCCTAACAGTGAGAGTGAAGCGCGTGATGACAAATAGGATGTGAGGTAACGGTGATGTTACGCGAGCGTTCTTGATGACTCCCTTCGAGACTCAGGCCGAGAAGTCGACAATTGTCACGCCGCCAACTGCTTCACGAATTGCCCGGAGACCCTGCGCCGCCTTCTGGTGGCGTGGATCCGGAAGATACGCGTCCCGCGACGCCTCGTCTGCGAATTCCATGATGAACCCATGAGTGTGGGACTTGCCCGCCGCTTCCGGGCTGTCATTCCGTCCCCAGACAAACGAGAGGAGCCCCGGGATCTCCCCGACCAGAGCGCCGAGCTCAGCCATCGCTGACGAGACTTCACCTTCGGCGACTTCCGCCCGCACTTTCACCAGCACGATATGCCTTACTGTCATGGGTCGCGAGTATACTCGCGCCTGCCTCGAACACCATGCAACGGGAGTAGGATCAACGTGACCTCGCGAATTCGTGTCGGCATAACCGGCGTTAGTGGCTACGGCGGCCGTGAACTCTTGCGTCTTTGCGTCGGTCACCCAACGTTCGAGGTCACGTACGTCGGGGGCGAATCCACCGCAGGTCAACGTGTGGACGGTCTTGATCCCGCCCTACTTGGAAGGAAAGAAGGCGCCCTGATTGTTCAGGCGTTTGACCCCGGCCAACTTGGAGACATCGACCTGCTCTTCGCCTCGCTTCCGACTGGAGGTTCCCGCGAGCCCCTTGCAAAGGTGGCCGCACACGTTCGAATCGTTGACGTAGGGGGCGACCACAGGTTTGTCGAGGGTTGGGACTACGGCTTGACTGAGCTTCCTGGGGCTCGGGCGGCAATCGCTGGCTCAAGCCGCGTTGCAAATCCGGGGTGCTACCCGGCAGCGTCACTCCTAGCCCTAGCACCATTGGTCGCATCAGGCCTCATTCAACCGACGGGTATTGTGGTCGACGCCAAGAGTGGGGTGAGCGGTGCGGGACGCGGTGGCCGGAGCGAGTTTGGCTTTGCGGAAACGAATGAGGACGTGATGCCGTATGGCCTTGAGAAGCACGTCCATGTGCCCGAAATGTGCGAGGCACTTACCCGAGTCCAGAGCGGGGCGGTAACCGTGCCATCCCAGTCGACCGCCGCGCGCGTCACCATCGCGTTCACTCCCCACCTCATTCCGATCACACGTGGAATTGTGTCCACAACGTATGGTCGGCCAGTCGGAACCCCGTCAATTGACGCGATTTTCTCCGTCGCCGAAGCGATGTACGCGAACGAACCATTCGTCAAGGTCGTTCGACCGATGAACGGTCGTGGCCCGCATAGCACGTGGACGACGGGATCAAACCTCTGTTTCGTGACCTATTCCGTCAACCAGGTGACCGGGCATATCGTGGCGATTGGCGTCATCGACAATCTCGGCAAGGGTGCGGCAGGTCAAGCCATCCAGAACGCAAACCTCATGACTGGACAGGTCGAGACAGCCGGGCTCATGGGATTGCCCCTGTCGCCGTGACCCTGGGGCGGCTGGGTGCTCGCCTGCTACCGGCTACCTCGTGCAGGCATTGTGACCGCTACAGGTCCTTCTGATTGACCCTCCAAATTGCAAAGACGAGACAGGCGAGCGCGTACACAAGTGCGTACGCTGCTATCCACGGACTGGGAGCACTGATTACGTCAAACGGTCCCATCGGGGCGTTAAACCCGAGTGCCGGGAGTGGGTTCGGCGGCTGCGCTTGACTTGCCGCAAGTTGCCACGCAACGTCACTCGGCAGGATCAGGCTGGCGGCGATCCCAGTCGTCTTCAATACTTCACTATCCAGAAGCGTGCCGATCCGTTCCCCAAACCCGGCGACACCTGCAATACCATGCAGGATCACCGGCACAATCCCGGCCGTTATGGTCGGAAGAACACTGCTTGTGGCAATCGTGAGGGAGTGAAGGACAACAACCTGAATTGACAGCGCCCCAACAACCAAGATGGGGTTCCCAGGCGCATACCCAGTCAGGTACCAGACCGAGGCACACGCGAGGCTCCCTGATCCTCCGACGTAAGCGACCAGAAGCGCGCAACCTCCAAGCCACTTGCCAGTCACGATTTCCCAACGGCCTATTGGGCGTGATGCGAGCAATTGCAGGGTTCCCGTCTCAACTTCCCGTGCGATAGACGGAGCTCCAAGGAAGATTGCGAGTAGCGCACCGATCCCGGCGACCCCGTAAAGCCCGGCACTCAATACTTGTCCCCAGATAATCGACGCAAAGTCAATGTTCGATTGACTGGCAAGCGCCATGAGAGGCGAAGGGCGGGCACGGCCGAACTGGCTCGCAGCCGCAGAAACCCCCCAGGAAAAGAAGCCAAGGAAGATTGCCGTCAACACAATTCCCGCAAGGAGTGCGCGGGCACGCCTCGTCTCATCCCAAGTAAGGGCCGCAATGCGCAAGACGTTCACTGGCGCCCGCGTATTGCCGGGATGGCGTCACCGTCTGTCGTCGTCACACTTTCGACGAAAACGTCCTCGAGGGTTCGGCGTCGAGGAATCATGGCCAGGAGGCGCGCACCTCCCGCTAGCAAGACATCCGCAATATGAGTTGCCTCATATTCGTCGCTGACCGAAATGGTGAATGTCTGGACTTCGCTTGACCCAGTACCTTTGCCAAGACGAATTGCCGTCCAACGTGCCTCAAGTTCACTTAGGGTCTGAGTTGTAAGTCCGGCGCATCGAACCTCAACTTCGACGTGTCCCCGTGTGACGTCGGCCATCGACCCTGCACGAACGATTCGTCCCCGGTCCATGATCGCGACGTGATCACACACCGTCTCTACTTCACTCAACAAGTGGGAGTTAAGCAGTACCGTCACACCGTCGGATCTCAAACGGACAATGAGGTCTCTAGCATCTCGCCGACCGATCGGATCGAGGGCTGAGGTCGGCTCGTCCAGAACCACGAGTTGTGGACGACCAACCAATGCTTGAGCGATTCCAATCCGTTGCAACATTCCCTTCGAAAATGTCCGCAATTGGTCACGCTCACGGTGTTCCAGACCAACTTCTCGGAGTACCCGAGTCACCTCTGATTGCCGATCAGTTGTCTTAACCCCGGCAAGTTCAGCATGAAACCGCAGAAATTCGTGGGCGCGCATCCATTCAGGGAAACGAAACTGCTCAGGGACATACCCGAGGCCGAGCCGTGCGTCCGCCCGACTAGGGATCCGACCGAACACCTTCGCCATCCCGGAACTCGGGCGAACCAGCCCGACGAGCATCTTTACAGTGGTTGACTTTCCCGCACCATTGGGGCCGAGGAGACCAAATACCGTCCCGGAAGTGACCGAGATCGACACCGACGAAGCAGCCTGCTTCCGTCCATATGACTTCGACAGGGCCTCCGTCTCGATCGCCAGGGTCACCACAGAAAACATTTCCAATCGACAAGGCTAGAGAAACCAAAGGCCAGGTCAATCGACTCCGACCTCTGCTGCTGCCGTTCGAACAACCCAAAGTTCATGAACCCGCTGTGATTCCCAGATGGTTACCACCCGAGTGGCGCAAACCCTTCACTACTTTGCCGGAACCAATGTCCTCGCAACTTGCAGTGTGGCCCCCTCGCCAAGGTTACTTGCCACTCCGTGAACGATTCCGTCTCGCACCCACACAACCGTGACAAGCGAGCTCCCGGACCGAGTCGCGAGTATTGCCGTGACGCCGTCAACTGGCACCTCGCGAATGACTTCTCCACGTCCAGTTGGAGCTGGGACTGGGAGCGTCGTCTTCCAATCACTTATCCCACTGATCGCCTTCACGAATTCCGGAGGGACCAGGCCAGACCCGATC
>BJHB01000115.1:0-8654 GCA_014191415.1 Chloroflexota bacterium | reverse complement strand
CCTTGTCGACAATCCCACCGATCCGCCACGTCTCGCCATGGTCGTCTGACAAGATCACATGGGAATGCCGGGATTCTCTTCCATCAGACTGGTCGCGTCGTCGGAAGTCGCACGGAATGACGAGGCGCCCGCAACGCAGTTGGATCCCGTGGCACGGGCCGGTCGCGTACCACGTCCAGTCGTGGCGCTTGACCGACGAGGTGATTTCACTCGCACGGGCCCACGTTACCCCATCGTCATCGCTGTAGGTGATCCAGACCGTACGGTCAAACAGCCCTTGGCGGATCTGGTCCTCGGTCCCTTCAGCCGGGTTCCGGCAAAGCAAAAGCCACATCCGTCCCGTCGTCGTGTCAAGGACCGGTGCCGGGTTGCCGGTCGTGAATCCCGGTTCGGTTGAGACGACCGAGCAGTCTCCCCAGGACACGCCGCCATCGAGGCTGCGGCGGAGCAGAAGATCGATCTGTCCGGTATCGGAAGAGGAGTCGCGGCGACCCTCACAGAAGGCTAGGACGGTCCCGCCCGAGGTGACCGCCAGCGCCGGGATCCGGTAGGTGTGATATCCACCGACACCACGTGTCCACAGCTCGGTCTGAGCGAATTCGGCCATGCTAGCTCCTTTTCGTGTATCGGACCAAGTTGGCTCTCAAGCTGGAGGGGTAGCCGATCGCTGGTCAAAGTCAGAGATCCTTAGATCGCATCCGATGACATGGCTCTGGCCGAGAGGGTCACCCTCGTTGGTGTAGTCGAGGACAAGTACCTGATCATCATTGATCGGAAGCCATGATGAGTACCCGTTATCGGGGTTCCGGTGGGTGTTTGGGTGTAGTTCGATCATGCGATCAAGGCTGTACTGATCGGGAAAGAGACCTGAGCGCGCGTCCCAGATCCAACTCCAATCAGGATCAGATTGATTTCGGACGTCGTAGGTCACGTGCTGCCATTGCGACGTGCCTGTTCCATCAGTCTCCGAGCCGAAGAACGTCGGGACGAACGGCCCGGGAAGCACGAGCCGGTAGCGGAGGACGTCCACGCCGTCAATCCAGACCCTAACGAGACCCGAATCGTGCCGAATCCGGATGTCGTGCCACTCAGTCATGTTGGCTTCCCATGTCCGGTCGACTGCGACGTGGTGCAAGTCCGGATCACCAAGGGAGACCCCTCCAGGCATGATCCTCAGGCGGACGCCAACGTGGGCGAGTTGGATGACCGCGCACACCTCACTGTCGGACCCAGTTACCCCTTCCACGCGAACGCGCGCATGGAACAGCACGGCACTCCGGTACGACTCCGGTGGCAGGAGGTTGTACTGTGTGGTCGCCGGGGAACGTTGGTGGATCCTGAGACCATCATGCGCGGTGACGGCAACGCTGGCGCCATGTCGGTGTACCGAGGACACACGGTATCCAAGTTCGTGCTGAAGGTGACCAAGCCACGCGTGGGTCCCACGAGTACCACCCATGTGACGGTACGTCGCAAGGATCCGACCATCCGGGATCTGTCCTATGAATGGTCGGTCGCCGGAGAAAGGGGCGTCTCTAGGCCCTGTCCACGTGTCTCCGCAGTCAAATGAAAAACACACTCTTGACGGATAGTTCTGGTGCAGGTTGTCGCGTAGAACACACACGAGCGTTCCATCGGCTAACACCAGGTACGCGCCCTCGCAATAAAGGTGGACATTGTCACCAGCGACCTTGACCGGGGGGCCCCACGATCGACCGCCGTCTGCCGAACGGCAAATGAACTCGGAGAGCTTCTGCGTTGACGCGACGGCCATGTGAGATCCCATGGACAGCCGGCCGTCAGGAAGCTCGATGATCCGGTCGGGTTCTATTCCCGGGACCCCGGTGTTCACGGGATCGGACCAGGTCTTGCCGAGGTCGTCGCTCCACCAGAGGAAGATGCCTGGGGTCTGGAACTCGTGAGAATGCTCAAAGTCATCGAGGTCACACGTGATCGCAAGTCGGCCGGTGGACAGACACGAGATCCGTGGCGTGACCCAATGAGGTTCCCGTCGGCTCCGATCCGAGCGTGCAACAACTCCGGCATGTGCCCATGTGCGTCCAGAATCGACGCTCTGGATCAGCGTGAGTTCAATAATTCCCTCAGCCCAGTGCTTGTCAACATCCGCATAGACCGCGAGGAGACGCCCGTCGGGCAATGCGACCACGTCTGGGTTCTTGGTGAACCGGCCGGGAGAACGCCATGCGGTCCATGTCCGGCCAGGAATGCGGTCCAGGGACCTCATTCTGGGAACGGTCGTGCTACTCACTTGAGTGACTCGTCGAGCTTCTGCTGCGCCAATCGCGTGTACTCATCCAGTACTTGCTTCGCATTTGCCTTGCCGCTCCAAATGTCCGGGATCATCTTGTCTCCCATGGTCCGCACATCACCGAATCCTGGGAAATTAGGCATTGGCACGAACCCTGGGATCAGGTCATAGAATGGCCACGCCTCGGCATCCTGCCGGAAGGCGCTCTGGAACGCCTTGTCATCGACGGTGTACGTATAGGATGGAGGGGCGCCGGCCTCCTGGGCGATCAAGAGACCCATGTCCGGACGGGTAGTCCATAGTGAGGCGAGCCAAGCGGCCTGCTGCCTCTTCACATCCTTGGTCTTGAAGACGCCAACGCCGTAAGCCTCGCCAAATGTCAGAGAGGACTTGGCCTTGTTCGAAGGGCCCACCGGGTAGTAGCACGTCCCGAACTGGACATTGTCCTTCCGATAGGTCCTGACCCGCGCCGCCACCCCGAACTGGAAGACGACCTGGCCCTGAGGCAACTTCTCCGAGTAGCCCCCCTTGTCGCCGTCGTGGGCACGCATCAGTCCCTGCTTCACGAGCGACATTTGAAATTCGATGGCCTCAAGCGCCTCAGGAGAGTTGTATGAAAACTTGGTTCCATCGGCCGACATGAAACGATGACCGTTGTTCAGGAGCAGGATGCCTGTACGGGTATAGCTGAACCCTTCGTCGTATCCGGAGACCTCCGGGGGCTTTGCTGCCTTTTTCTGCGCCTCAACAAACTGCTCCCACGTCCATCCCTTTGCCGGCGGCGCGGTGACTCCCGCCCGCTTGAGCAACTCAGGCTGAAAGTACATCGCGAAGTGGCTGCTGTACACCGGGATACCGTAGACCTTGCCCTTCCAGGTGAAGCCTCCTTCAAGCGTGGCTGGAGCAAGCCCGGTTTTCGCCTTCTTCCATTCGGCACTTGACTTCAGGGAACTCTCGACATCGAGGAGGGCACCCTGCCGATGGAGATCCGGGAGGTAGAAGTGCTGGCCAATCGACGCATCCGGGGGGCTCCCTCCCGATACTGCGGCAACAAGCTTTTCGAAGGCTGCCTGTCCACCTGCTGGCGGAGCCGTGAAATTGACCTTGACCTCGGTCCCACTCTTCGCGACGAAGTTCTCGAGGACCTTTTGGAGAGCGACCGATTCCGGATGCACTGCCGGGTTCCATCCCCAGAAGTCGATGGCCACACCCTTGACATCTGCGGGCCGTGGGGCGCCGCCGTCGTCCCCACCGCATCCCATTGCGGCAACCAGAAGTGTTCCTGAAGCCGCGTGGAGGACATTCCTCCTGGTGCGTACCGCTAGAAGATCACGCATCACGTATTCCCCCTGTCGTCGAATTCCGCGTCCTTGCCGAACGCCAAGGCATGGTGTTGGTGCCTGTTGCCCTGGTCGTCGGCTTCTGCGAGGCGATCTATTTGGATTTGTGCCTAAGTCCACAGTGAGCAACACATGCTATCCCCGTTTCCGACAAAATGTCTTTCGACTCTTCTGGCACGGTGCCAACTGGCGGAGTTCTCTACGAATTCGAGAGCCGAAGCGACGGCCAGTCTCATGCTGGCCTGGTTCTCACGTGCTGCGTGAGTGGAAACCACCGGTCTTGGAGCGGTCGCGCCTCGCTTAGGGATACGCTGCACAAGGCTGAATCTCTGGTTCCGGGGACGTCGTCGCGGTCAGTTTCGTCTGGATCCGTCGCCAGGGGTCTGCGGAATTTGGCTGGTGACCCATCGCGAGGTGGTTCGACCCGCCTAATGGGGGTTCCTGGCACTGCCCCCCTGGAGGCCTCTGCGGGGCGTAACCGTTCACGGGGTCATGGCGGGGTAAGGGTGCCGGGTAGGTTTCCTTCGACGCTCTGGTGACTGATGCCGTCCATGACTGCAACCTTGCAGGCACTGGTTGGTGATCTCCGGGCGACAATCGCCGAGGAGCAGGCGGTGATCACCGAGCAGCGGGCAATGATCGTCCGTATGGAGGAACGCGTCCGGGATCTCGTAACCCGGGTGGGGCAGGAGTCGGGGAACTCGTCCCGGCCTCCGTCGTCCGACGTGCCGGGCACGCCCAAGCGCCCGCCATCCCGGCCCAGTGGCCGAGGACGCGGTGGCCAAGCCGGTCACGTCGCTTACCAGCGGGCCATGGCGCCAAGCTGACGGTCGCGGCGACCTGCTGGATGCACGGCCTGGACCTGTTCGCCTACTTGGCTGGGGTGTGCACCGCGAGCATGGGTGGCGTCGCCGTGCCCCGGCTCTCCCCAGCCTGATCCAAGGCTGCCTTCAGGCTGCACCAGACGTGGCAGGACCAGTAACCAGTTGCGCGTTCCCAACGGACCCCCGTGAACGGTTACCTAGCGCGATCGGTTACGGCGTAAAGAAGGTGCCCGCAATGTGGCGTACACCTCCCTGGCAGTCGACCGTGTCATTGGCCCCATTGAAGTAGTAGGCGGTGAAAACGAGTCCATCCCCCAGTTCAACCGCCCGCGGATACCCGAGATCCCATGACCCACCATCTTCCCGGAGGACCAGCTCCGGAGACCATGTCCTGCCTTCGTCCGCCGAGGTGCGCGCGCGGATGCCGTACGGCCTCGATCGACGTCCGTAGACGGCAAGAAGCCTGCCATGGGAAAGCAAAGACAGGTGGGTCGGGCCTCCCCAGTCGCTGACGCGCGACACGAAAGTCCAGCTGAGGCCTCCGTCCGCAGACGCGAAGATTTCGGGCCAGGCATTGCGTGCGTCCACTTGGCAGCGCATCGCCGCGAGAATGGTGCCGTTAGGCAGCAGGACTGGACTGGCGTAGTACCGGTTGGTGAACCCCGTATCGGGACTGGTGGCGATGATTGACGAAAGGTAGTTCCATGTCTCGCCGTGGTCGGGGGATGCATACACTGCCACGAACCGGGATGCGGGCGACGCCTCCCGTTCAGTTGCTACATGACCTGTTGGTTGGCCTCCGTGAAGACGGACCGTCACGAACAGCAGGATCACCCCGTCCGGCCGGACAATGAAGTCCGGCTTCGCCTGGACCCACTTGAACCCGAACGTCGGGACCACAACCGGCGCATGCCAGTCAAGACCACGGTTCGTTGACCACTGGATGTACGCAAGGTCAAGCTCTCCCTCAGGGGGAATGCCGAACCCCGCAGTCAGGCAGAAGTCAGGGGATGACCAGTCCGCGCGGGACCTTGCTGGTTGGGGCGTCGCACGCAACTGTGCCAGCAGGGTGGCCCGTGACCCCCACGAGACAAGGTTTTCCGCTGGCCAAGAGAACCCACCGTCCGTGCTCCGGGCCAGGACATACTCACCGTCACGGGCATCAACCGTGGAATGGCGAACGCCGTCCGGATGCGAGTAGTCGCATGGCCCCCGGGAGAATCCCACGAGGATGTCCGACCGGAGTCCTGCGGGTTGGCCAGCCGGGGGAAATGCCCACAACCCATGGTTGTATGGCCACGCGGCGAACTCCTTCTCGTGGCGGTAGACCACCGTGTGTCGCAGGTCACTCGTTGTCATCAAGTCATTCCCTTCCCACAATGAGTGAGGGCATCGGTTCTCACGATGGAGGCACATCGGGCCGCCACGCGATCACCTCGCTACTGGTCGCGCGCCCGGCCGGGATGATCGATGCGGGCGTCCGGGAACCACGCTTGCCGCGCCCGGCATCGGAACGGACCAGTCCTGCCCGTTCAATGGTCTGCACGCGAACTCGTCCAATGTGTCTTTCTAGCAGGGACGTTGCGCCTTGCTCGTCCCCCGAACTGATCGCCCCGGCAATCGCATCATGTTCTCGCGCCGACATCTCAAAACGCTCTCGCGAAAGTGGTACGTGCAATCCGAGCCGGAAAATGACCATTCGCAAGCTGACCTGCTCGTACCATCCCCCAAGTCTCGGACTTGCAGCGTAGTCGATAACTAGCCGATGGAACCGCGAATCGCGCTCGGAAAATGCCGGAAACAGGCTCGGGTCGGTGGCCACCCGGACAGCCAGCTCCGATCCCTCTCTTGCCTCGAGTGCAAGCGCGTCTCCGAGGGCCCTGTTGGAACCGGCGCCATGGGCAAATACCCGCCGGACGGCATGGACCTCGCACATCAGACGGAGATCGAAAAGTTCCTCGAGGTCGGCAACCGATGGAAGGGAAACGGTGAACCCGATCCGGGCGTCATAGTCCACCAGTCCCTGTTCGTGCAGACGGCCCACCGCAAATCGCACCGGCGTTCGGCTGATGCCGAGTTGACGGGACAGTTCACGCAATGGAACCACATTTCCCGGTGACGCACCGCCCTCGAGCAGCCAATGGAGGACCGCGTCGTATGCCCGGCGTTCGAGTGACGGCGGTCGTGAACCAATGACGAGCTCGGAACCTGGACCGGTGCCGTCACCGTCGCGACCACCGTCACCCGGATGGCTCATTTCGCGAGGATCGCACTGACCGCTGACTGCAACTGGGTGAGTGCGGTGGCCACAGGGATTTCGTTCTTCACGAACAATTGGGTCATGATTGCATTGATCGCAGTGTTGACTTCGGTGGCTTTGGGCCAGAGTGCTGCCGGGTCGGGTCGGGCGGCGTCCGAGGGAAGCGTGGCCTTCGCGTTCTTTCCGGGAAGGGACTTCGCCCAGTACTCGAAGAGGGACTTCCTCGACGGGGTCATCTTTGCCATGTCGACCCGCATCTGTCCCGCCTCGGCGTCGATGAGAGCAGCCAGCACGATCCATGAGGCATCCGGTTTCTTCACCCCCGTGGGAATGATGTACCCGTCCATTGAAACCCGCTCCCCACGACCGCAGGTTCCCTTCGGCAGCATGGCCATGTCCCAGTTGGTCGTCGCCTTGTCCTTCCACGTCTGAAGTGCAGCTACGGCATCCAGTGAGATGGCAACGTTTCCCGTCGCGAACATTGCCGTCCGACCGTCGGACCCAGCCATTTCCTCCTTGGTGATGGCTCCGACCTGCAGCTTGCGGAAGACGTCGTGGGTCCACTGGAAAGCGGCCGTATTCTCGGCCTTGGTGAAGGTGAAGATGCTGGGGTCTGACGGCGAATTGAACTCCCCGCACTGTTCCCAGATCAGTGAACACGTGTTCTTTGCTAGGTTGTCCGCTCCGGCGTAGAAGCCCCACACCTGCGGAGACGGGGCGCTTCCCTGCATCGCCTTCCGGGCAGCCTGGAGCATGTCATCAGGTGTCCATACGTCGGTCGGGATCGGCACACCCGCCTTCTCAAGCAGGTCACGGTTGAAGTAGATCACGTTCGGATTGACGTACTGGGGGATAGCTACTTGCTGGCCTCCCCATTGCATCCCGTTCCACTGACCCTGGATGAAGTCCGAAGGGTCGATCTTCGCCGTCTTGAGGTAGGCATCGAGACCGATCACCTGCTTCTGTTGCTGATAGGTCCGGAACGCGTCACCAAAGACTGCAACGACGTCGGGCGGAGTCCCAGCTGCCATCGCGGCGGTCATCTTGACTTGCCAGTCAGGCGGGCGTGGCGAGAACTCGACCTTGACCGTCGGGTTCTTCGCCATGAATTTCGGTGCCCACGCGTCGGCGAACTGCTTGTAAGCCGGGGTCTCGATATCCCACCACTGGACAGTCACCGCATCCTTCGGGATCGGGACCCCTGACTGGACCGCAACGGCAGCGGTCGGTGCGGGCACTGCCGTAGCCGCGACCGCAACCGTCGGCGCCACCGGTGCCGCGGTGGGAGCTGCCGGAGGTGCTGCCTGCTGCCCGCATGCGGCGAGCGCTATGCCCGGCACACCACCAGCGACCAGGCGCAGCAGTGTCCGGCGCGATACGTATGTTTCCATGAAATCCCCCATTGCCGACTACCAACCCCCGGTAGCGGGATACCGATGGTATACCACGTGCGTCGCCTCCGAAAGCGTGTGCACCGGAGTGTCGGATCACTGACGCCGTCCCAATCCCACTGACGGCTCACGTCTCTCTCTCGGTTCGACGCAACCGCGCAACACTGGGTGGCTAACGCGCCATTCCCCGCCTTGTGCGAATCGCCTCCCAATGGTGCGCATCCCGTTCCCAGAGCCTAGACAGCCGGTCAGAGCGAGACAGACGGTTTCACGTACTCCCACAAGGCGTCTCGCGAGTAGCAGCGCCATTCTTCCACGATTGCGGTCCGGGTGGAGACGCGTCCAGTGACCACCCCTTGGCGACCCGTCTCCCGTAAAGGCGTAAAGCGCTCCTGGATACTTTCCTATCTTCTGATGAACTGTTCCAAGGAACTGCCGCCCTCTCGGTAGAGCATTTCGGCGGGAGAGGGGAAACTGGCTGCGCCAGAACGTGACGGCTACACTGGGTATCGAGATGCGCTAAGCCCGCACATTAGGGAACTCGGCCGCCGTCAGTGCCGGTTCACCCTT
>BJHB01000114.1:0-8825 GCA_014191415.1 Chloroflexota bacterium | reverse complement strand
ATGAGGCTGGACTGCTCTCACCGCCGGTTTTTGTTGCCTCCAAGGCCAATTCACCCAAGGTGCGACGGAGTGTGTCGATGCCCTCACCGCTCATCGCAGATACGGCCAAGGTGCTTCCCAAGTACGTGGTCATGTGCGCGCGGAGCGCCGGATCTATTCCCAGGTCAGCCTTTGTAATTGCGACGACCTGTGTCGCGCCTGAGACAAGGGAGGAAATGAGCCCCCGGTGTGTGTCGAACCCGACGCCCGACCACTGCGACCCGTCGACAACGTGAATGACCGCATCGGCTCCCTTGACAACGTCATGACTGCGATCAATGCCAATCCGCTCGACGATTCCCAAGTCCCTCAGCGCATCAACTGGCCATCCAGCGGTATCAGTCAGGATCACTGCCATTCCGTCAAGATCAAGGGTCTCTTCAAGGGTGTCGCGTGTGGTCCCGGGTTCGTCAGTGACGATTGCCCGGGGCCTATCCAGCAGGGCATTGAAAAGGCTGCTTTTGCCAGCATTTGGCGACCCGACGATTGCGACACGCCAGCCGTGGCGCCTGATGCGACCTGCTCGTGCGGAACGCACCAGCGCGTCAACCTGTTGCCTCAACGCGTCAACCCGCGCTCGCAGGACCGTTCTGTCAATGGATGGGACATCATCGTCAGAAAAGTCGAATGTGGCCTCAAGCTCCGCGTCAACCGCAATCAGGTTGTCCCGGATCAATCCGATGGCGCGTGCCAGCGAACCGGCCAGATGGTCGACCGCCACCTCGACACCTGCGCGAGTCGGGGCACGGACCGCGTCGAGGACAGCCTCGGCCTGCGTGAGATCAATGCGTCCGCTAAGAAACGCGCGCAACGTGAACTCACCTCGGTTGGCCGGTCGTGCCCCGGCACTGATCACGGCCGAAAGCACTGCTTCGGTAGACGCGAGGCCTCCATGGCACATGATCTCGAGGGTCGGCTCGCGGGTATACGTACTGGGACCGGCCATGTAGACAGCCATAACCTGGTCGATCTTCTGTCCAGTTTCAGCGTCGATTACCCAAGCCAACGCAACCCGCCGCGACACCAGCTTGCGCGTCCCGACCACACGGATAACGCGCCTGATGATTGTGGACACGTCCGGCCCACTCACTCTGACAACTGCGATGGCGCCCTCGCCATGAGCAGTCGCAACCGCGACGATGGTGTCGCCCGGCGCCGAAACTACCGTTTCCCTGAACAGGCCTTTCTGCCCCACAGTCGCTATCTCAGTACTGGTCGTTGCCGGCATCATCTAGTTCCCAATGGCAGAACGATGCCAGCGACGAGGCGATGGCGTGCGTCTCTCGCGGATATGATCGAGGAAACCGTCCCCAACAGTGGCCGATCCGCTCGACAGTCGTGGTCGCGCTGGGTCAACGACTTGGGGCGTTCAAAGCAAGGGACCACATTGCCGGCCAAGTATTCAAGACAATGAAAGAAGACGTATCGACCGAGATTGGCGAATCGCTCGCCGGGATCGTCCTGGTGGTCCTGATCGGGTTCGGCGTTGTCGCCGCATGGGACGGGTACTTCTCGGAGATCCGACCGTTGGCACGAGTGGTGCCGACGTTCACCCCAACCGCTATCCCAGACCCTGAACGCGCAAAGATCGAGGGCCGTCGGACACGACTAATCATTGACTATCTCGGCGCAGCAAATGCGTTCCGCGCCGCCGGCCAGAGAGAGTGGGCGATCGACCGGTACCGAGAAGTCCTTGCGATAGATCCCGGCAACTTGGATGCCCGGGCGGGATTGAGGGATCTTGGCGCGATCGTCCCGACTGGTTCAATCCTCAATACGCCGGTGCCCACACCGCTTCCGATCGAACCGACCAACACTCCGACCAAGCGGTAGCTTCGCGACCTTTCGTTAGAATGCTCAATCTTCTTGCCCTCGGAGACGGGCGTGCGCCATGCGGGGGCATCACGAAGAAGATCGGATGACTGGGTGGGGCGAGCGAAGCGACGGGAGATCATCGGACCATGACCGCTACCGATACTGGCAATGTTGCGCGCGGGAGGGACCTGGATCCCCTGGCGACCTATGACCCGTTGGCCATCGAGCCCGGTTGGCAGGCCCGTTGGCAAGGCCAGGATCTTTACGCGAGCCGTGTTCATCCAACCCGTCCCAAGTACTACTGCCTGGACTTCTTCCCATACCCATCAGGGGACGGTCTCTCAGTTGGCCATTGCCGCAACTATGTTCCCACCGACACCCTGAGCCGGTTCTTGCGTGCGCGCGGCTACAACGTGCTGCACCCGATGGGTTGGGACGCGTTTGGCGAACCGGCCGAACAATTCGCAGTCTCCCAGGGAGTTCACCCCCGCGTCACCACCGATCGAAACGCCGCCAATTACCGTCGCCAGTTCGATCTGATCGGCATCTCATTTGACTGGTCCCGCGAACTCGATTCTTCAAGCCCGGACTACTACCGCTGGACCCAATGGCTCTTCCTGCTCCTGCACAAGCGCGGGCTCGCGTATCGCGACATGAACTGGCAATGGTGGTGCCCAAGCTGCCAGACCACCCTGTCCAATCAGGAGGCTCAGGACGGGGTCTGTTGGCGAGGCCACTCGGGGCTCACCAAGCGCCAGATCCCGGCGTGGTACTTCCGCATCACCGCATACGCCGACCAACTCCTCCAAGGCCTTGACACCATTGAATGGCCGGATCGCATCAAGGGGATGCAGGCGAACTGGATCGGTCGGAGTGCTGGCGTCCAAGTCGAGTTCCAGAGCGAATCCGGGCATCCGTTGCCAATCTTCACCACCCATCCTGACACCCTGTTCGGGGTGACCTTCATGGTGATCGCTCCAGAACACCCGATCGTCTCAGACCTGGTTACCCCCGAACATGCCGCCACGGTCGCTTCGTATATCGAAGCCTCGAAGAAGACGAGTGAAATCGATCGCATGTCAACTGATCGAGAGAAGACCGGCGTCTTCACGGGAACGTACGCCGTCAACCCGTTGAACGGTGACAGGGTCCAGGTCTGGATTGCCGATTACGTGTTGGCAACGTACGGCACGGGCATTGTCATGGGCGTTCCGGCGCACGACACGCGCGACTTCGCCTTCGCCCGCAAGTACGACCTGCCGATCAAAATGGTCGTGCGCCCGCTCGATTGGGACGACACCCGAACCGGCGCCGACCTGACCGATGCGTATACCGCGCCCGGCATCATGGTCAATTCTGCCGGATTCAACGGGATGCTTTCCCCTGGCGAATGGCTCAAGCTCGGCGGGACCGAACGCACGGAACTATCCGTCAAATGGGGTTTCGATGTGGCCACTGTCGACGCGCTTGTGAGCGAGGCAGGTGACAGCCACGCAATCAATGCGATTGCTGAGGAAGTCGAGAGGCGACAGGTTGGCCGTAGGGTCATCAATTACCGAATGCGGGACTGGCTGATCTCCCGCCAACGGTATTGGGGCGCCCCAATCCCGATCATCCACTGCAGCGCATGCGGAGAGGTGCCGGTTCCCGAGGATCAACTACCGGTTGAGCTGCCCGCAATGGTCGACTTCATGCCAGACGGCACGGGCCGGTCACCGCTGGCTCGCGATGCCAACTGGGTTCGAACAACCTGCCCGACCTGCGGTGCCGAGGCGCGGCGCGAGACCGACACCATGGGTGGCTTTGCCTGCTCGTCGTGGTATTTCCTGCGTTTCGCAAGTCCGGGCTACCACGAAGGTCCGTTCCGTCCCGAAGACGTGGCAACGTGGTTACCCGTAGACCAGTACGTCGGTGGCGCCGAACACGCCGTCCTACATCTTTTGTATGCCCGGTTCTGGACCCATGTCCTCCATGACGCCGGTCTCCTACCGTTCTCCGAACCGTTCGCGCGCCTGAAGAACCAAGGCATGCTCGTCGTGCGCACACCGCATCGACGCTCATCAGATCCGAACGCCACCGAGGGTTGGGTGCCCATCACATCCGCCGAGGCGTCCACCCTGCCTCCTGAGGAAGTGATCTTCCGTGCCGCAAAGATGTCGAAGTCGCTCCGGAACGTGATCACCCCGGACGAGATGGTCGGCAAGTACGGCGCCGATAGCCTCCGGCTCTACGAGTTGTTCATGGCGCCTTTCGATCAGGAAGTCGAATGGAGCGAGGAAGGCATCAACGGTGCCCGACGGTTCCTTGGTCGCGTCTGGGATCTTGTGATCAAGTGGGACTTGGCACATCAGTCAGACGCCACGATCACTTACGACACCTCAGACGATGCAATCCGTCGCTTGCGACACAAGACTGTCGCTCGGGTGACACGTGATCTCGAACGCTTCCGGTTCAATACGATGGTGGCAGCGCTCATGGAGTTCGCGAATGCCCTGGGTGAACGCTTCCGAGGCAATTCCTGGCGGACGCCGGAGTTTGCCGAGGCGATTGAAACGCTAGTCAGGTTGCTCGCCCCCGCCTCGCCATTCATGACCGAGTCCCTGTGGCAGCACACCGGGGGGTTCGGACGGGCGCCAAGGACGTCCTTCGCCAGTGGCGCCGCTGGGGCACCATTTGACCCGACCGGACCCGGAAGCATCCATCAGCAGGATTGGCCATCATGGGAGGACGCGCTTGCGCAGGACGAAACCTCAACGGTTGTCATCCAAGTGAACGGCAAGGTCCGCGATCGGTTTGATGTCCCGGTCGGGACCGAGGAAAGCGATGTCCGCTCCCAGGCCCTCGCTCGCCCCCGCATCCAGGAGCTTGTTCCAGATCCTGATGGATGTCGCTACCATTACGTGACCGGGCGCCTCCTGAATATCGTCACTACGGGTACTAAAGAGCACTGAGACCGATGACGTCGTACGTCTCAACACCACTCGCCTACAATCGGTCATTTCTCTCAGCCTCAGGTGAGAAGGTGCCAATTCGGAAAACCGGCACCTTCGCGTGGGGCTCTGGTCGCGTTAGCCTCCTTGTGCGGAGACGAGCCATTTGGATCGGGGTTGTAATCCTGACCAGCGTGCTCGCTCCGTGTCATGCGCCAGACGCTGGCCTGGCGAGCGCGACTGACACGTGGCAGAACGTATTCGTGTGCCCGACGTGGCTGCTGCCCTAGGATCCATGACCTTACCGATTTTCCGGATATCCCCTTCATGACACGCACAGCTTCACCGATCCATTACTCGTGGGTCGTCGCCGCAGTCACCCTCCTCATCCTCGTCGTTTCCGCTGGGATCAGGTCCATTCCTGGGGTACTCATGCTGCCGTTCGAGACCGAGTTCGGGTGGGACCGTGCGACGATCGCCATGGCCGCATCGGTCAACCTGTTCTTCTACGGCATGGTCGGACCGTTCGGCGCTTCAATTGCCGAGCGCGTTGGCATCCGTCAGACCGCAACAGGCGCCCTCTTGGTGATCTTGGTCGGTCTCGTGATCACCCCATGGATTTCTCAACCATGGCACTTGGTGGTCCTCTGGGGTGGGCTTGTAGGCATTTCAGCCGGGATGATGGCCGGATGGCTCGGAGCCGTTGTGGCAAGCCGGTGGTTCGTTGCACGCCGGGGTGTGGTGACAGGCGTCTTCTCGGCGAATTCGGCCGCCGGACAGCTTGTCTTCCTGCCGGTGCTCGCTTCAGTGACACACGTTTGGGGCTGGCGCACCGCGACAGGCATCTGCGCGGCGGTCATCGCGCTCGTCGCCCCACTGACCTGGCGCTTCCTGCGTGACTGGCCGAGCGATGTCGGGTCGACTGCCTATGGATCCAGCGAAGCCGACGCTCCTGCTGCCAGACCTCGACCAGCCGGTAATCCATTCTCCGGGGCCATCGCGACCCTTGTGGATGTTGCTCGCTACCGGACGTTCTGGCTTCTGGCCTCGACCTTTTTCATCTGCGGTGCCAGTACAAACGGTCTAATCGGCACGCACCTCATTTCGGCCTCGCACGACCACGGCATCCAGGAAGTGACCGCGGCGAGCATGCTCGCCTTTATCGGAATCTTTGACTTGATCGGGACGACCGGATCGGGATGGCTTACTGACAGGTTCCAGAGCCGGACCCTGCTTACGTGGTACTACGGCCTTAGGGGCATTTCGCTGATCCTCCTGCCTATGGCATACGATGCCGGGACATTTGGACTTGGCGCCTTCATTGTCTTCTACGGCCTCGACTGGGTCGCAACTGTCCCCCCTACGATCCGGTTGGCAGCAGACCACTTTGGCCGAGCCCGGGTTGGCACCGTCTTCGCGTGGGTTTTGGCGTCGCACCAGCTCGGTGCCGCAGCAATCGCTTACCTCGCTGGAGCATTGCGCGTCGCTTACGGAGACTACGAACCGGCGTTCTGGATGTCTGGCGCCCTCTGCATCGTGGCCGCGGTTCTCACCCGAATGATCCGACGGTCTCCCGATCTCACACTTCCCGCAGTAGTGGTTGCCAGCCCCCTGCCCGCTGGTGCAAGACCTGCCTGAGCGCCACTTGGGACCTCACCAATATCCTCGGTCAGGTACAGCGCGCCAACCCACAGGCCGCACGCGTGCCGGTGAAACACGAGCGAAAAGAGCACCCCACCAACCACGAGCCCGACCACGAGCGGCAGGATTGGCGCCCGCTCAAATACTGCACCCCACCAAATCCCGATTGTCGCGAGAATCGTGGTCGTCACTAGGTTGATCGCCATTCCGCCAGACACTTCACCAGTTCGCGTCTCGATTGGGGCGTGA
This sequence comes from Chloroflexota bacterium, assembly GCA_014191415.1. GTDB lineage: Bacteria > Chloroflexota > UBA11872 > UBA12225 > UBA12225 > UBA12225. The sequence continues at coordinate 2,151 of BJHB01000114.1, read as the reverse complement.
CAAGCGGGACACGACCCGACAAGGGTGAACCACGTCGCACTGATTTGCCCGCGCCCACAGCGGGGGCAGCGCAAGGCAAGACCCCGAAGCAGCAGCCTGAGTGGAACGTTCATGGATCAATCATGCGGGCATCCGAGGATGCCCCAGCAGCCTACGGAGCCAGAACTGCACCGGCGAGGGCACCACGAGGGCGCATCAAGGTGCCCCGGTACCTGACCAGCACGAGCGAAAGAAGCGTGCCCACCACCCCGAGCATCGTGAAAGCGGTGACCGGGTCGGTGGAGTCGATCAACCGCCCCACCAACGGCGTCGTCAAGCCGGAACTTTCCTGACCTATGAAATAGTACATACCAAGCACTGTTGATCGACGATGGGCAGGAATCGCGTCTGCAAACAGGGATTCCAGCACCGGCAGGCGGGTATTCATTGAAAGCCCATACAACAGGAGCACCACGATCATCCCGACCCCGTATGGAACGTACGTCAAAGCCAGGATAAGCGGACCGACCGACGCGGTCACGGCAATAAGCACAGGTGCCCGCCCGAACCGGTCAGAAAGTGCACCACCAATTGGGGCTGAGATGATCCCAATCCCGGCGAGAAGCGAGATAGACAGTCCTGCAAGGTCACTTGGGACGTGATGTTGATCGACAAGGAAGAATGGGATGTAGGCGAACATCGACGCCGTCAAGAGCTGTTCGCCAAGCGCCACAAACACCAACGGCCCGATCCCACGTAGTGAAGCGAGCGCACTCCCCTGATTAGCGCGCTCCTGCTCCGTCGGCGGTCGCTCAGTCGTGGCGACACGCGCGGTCGTGATAAGCATCATCACGCCCGCGACCAGCGGCGCCACACTCAAGGCCACGAACGAATAGCGCCAGCTCCCCGAATAGCGGGCAACCGCGATCGCCAACACAGGAGTGAGCAAGAACGCCAACGACCCTCCGATGACGTGTGTGCCAAGTGCCCTTCCACGGGCTGCGGAGACAAAGGTCGCGGACAGGTACGTCGACGCAGGCGCATGATAGGTCGACGCAAGGATGCCCATCAGGACGAGACAGCCGACCAGTGACCAGAAATCTTGGGTAAGGGAGATGGCGACGCACAGGAGTCCAGCACCAATCAGGCCCACTGCGATCACAAGACGTTTGCTCATGTGGTCTGCGAGGGCCGACACCGGCAACTGAGCCAACCCAAGCGCTAGCCCTTGCGCTGAAAGCAGCAGCCCTGCCTGCGTGTAGTCAAGGTTGAAATCTTCCCGCAACAGCGGAAGCAGGGGTTGCAGTCCACCTGTCCCGACGTGATGCGCGAGATGGGCAAACATGAACGTCGGCAGCACCAGCCACGAAACGACCCGGGACGATATCGTGGGGACCACGGTCTGCGTGCCAGACCCGACCTCGGATATTCTGCCATCGCCCCCAAGCACTGTAGGGCTTGACGTACCAGGGTCATCTTCACCGCTACGGGATCCGGAATCGGTCTTCACGGCGCGATGGTATCCGCATCACGCCCGGGATGAGCGCAGAAAAGACCGGGCTACAATCCGCGAGTGAGACGTAAATGACAACACCGGGGGCAGGGACCAGGACCGTCGTTGCGGTCATCGCGGGAACCTTTCTGATCATGTTCGCGGTATCCCCAATCTCCATCGTGCTGCCGACGTTGGCGGCGGAACTCGGGATTGACCTCACCGAGGCGAGTTGGATCATGACGGCCTATCTGGTGCCGTTGACAGCATGCCTGCTGCCGTCCGGTCGACTAGGCGACCAGTTCGGTCACACACGGATCTTCTTCTGGGGCCTGGTGCTCTCGACGTGCGCAGCAATCGCCGGGTCACTCGCACCGCATTGGTACCTGCTGCTGATTGCCCGCGCAGTGCAAGGTGTCGGCGCAGCCCTTGTCTCCGCAAACTGCTACCCGATCATCACGGCATCGGTCGCTTCCAACCAGCGTGGTCGGGGTGTCGGGATTGCGACCATGGCATCTTCCCTCGGGTCGATGGCTGGAACGGCATTGGGGCCCCTCTTTGTCTCACCTTTGACATGGCGGTGGGCGTTCGCAACCGCGGCGGCTGCCGGATGCATCGCAATAGCTGTCGCGTGGCCGACAGTTCTTTCACCAATTCCCGAACCGGATGGCGCGACGCCC
>BJHB01000113.1:0-8920 GCA_014191415.1 Chloroflexota bacterium | reverse complement strand
GCACAGGGTCCAACGCGACACATTGTTTCTGTTTCGGCCTTGGTCAGCAAGTAGTGTAATCAGGGATCGAGTCGCCTGATGGTGTCGGAACGTACCGAGTGGAGTCCTCGGTTGCACGTCCCTTCCCGCCAGATTGTAGTCGGGAAGCTGTCCGGCGGTGTGGAATTAAAAGAATTCGGTGTGCTTCCGAAGCGTGCACAGTGTTATCCACTGGTCTCGAAGCGCCGAACAACCGTCACCTATTCTCAGGCCCCCTTTCTGATTGTCGTCCCGCGGGCTTGGCGGATTATCCTTTGGTTCAGTCGTGTCTAACCTGCATTCCGTAGCGCCGCTCACTTTGAATGACGGTCCAGACTTGCCGCTCCTGGCTCTGGGGGAGATCCTACCTTCGTGGCATCCTGACATTGAGAGACCAGTCGCTCTGGCCGGGGGATACTCCCACGGTGTCCATTCGCTCGGGGACAAGTATGTGCTCCGGCTTGCAGTACCGGAACGTGCCGAGCGATTGAGGCATGAAGCGGCGACGTTGAATGACCTTGGTGCCAGACCGGACCTTGTCGGCATCACGAATCGGTTGCCCGGGGTTGTTGCCTCCTTCGATGCCGGAACGGCGACGGATGATGGTTGCCGATCGCGTTGGCAAGGGTGTCACGGCCTGATCATCAACCGCTTTCCCGGTAAGAACGCGTTTCGCGCCTGGCTCGATGCGGACGAGGCCACACGCGTGGGGTGGGTCCGCGAAGCCGTAAGCATCCTTCGATCAGTTCACGGCTTTCCTGAGGGCGAGCCGTCTGATCGATTTACACTGGTGCCTGGGAGCCGGTACCAGTCAGGGTGGTATGGCACCCGGATCGAAGCTGCGGGAACGGATTGGCGCGATTGCCATCGCTCTTACGTGTCCAAGCTGGGTGTACGGCATGCATTCTCTCCAAACATTCGTCACCGTGCCGTGATCGAGGAATCGCTTGCAGCTTGTGAGGCGCGTCTGGATGCGATGACAAGTGTTTGGGGGCCCCGCACCGGACATGGCGACTTCCACCTCCACAACATCATCGTCAACGGCACCGTGGTGACAGGGTTGATTGACTGGGAATGGAGTGGCTTGACTGAACCTGATGCTGATCTGGCTCACTTGCTGCGCTGGTCACTCTTCCCGGCACATCCAGCCGATGAGGACCTTGAAGACCGGGTCACAGGCGCAGACTTTGCGGGAGTACCGTCGGCAGTCTGGAGTGCATACCCGGAAGTCGCGAAAATCAATAGCCTTGAGGACCGTCTTTTCGTCTACCTTGCGGAACATGACCTGCACCAACTCACGGAACACCCGGACTCGACACAGGCTGTCATCAGGCTCGAGGCATGGCTGGCCGGCGCCCACAGGACTTTGATCCCAGGGGACTAGGACCACAAAAGTATCTGCCCGGTCACAATCCCGAAGGAAGTGGCCGGACCCATACTTTTGCCGAGTTAGCAAGATAGTTCTATGAGACCGGTTTGATCTTGTGCAACATCAGGGGAAACGTGGTGTGCCAGTACGCCCCGTTCACATAACTGTTGAGCACGGTTGGCCAATTGGTCCAGCGCAACGTGTTCATCGGGATCCAGTGGTAGAACTGCCAAACGGGAATCGTCGGGAGCTCTTTAAGCCAGATCGCCATTGCATCATGGAAGAGGTCAAGCAACTTCGGATCACCCATCGGGACATTGTTCATGGTCTCGATGACCTTGTCGAAGTCCTTGTTGGACCACCGGCTCCACTGGTTGCCTCCTCCACCCGAGGTGTTTCCTTGAGGCTTGGAATTGACCGATGTGTACAGGTATAGGGTGTAGTACGGGTCGGCAATCGACGCCCCGTGGCCGAACAGCCATGCACCGCCAAATTTGCCGCTGATTGCCTGGTTTGTCCAATCGGGTGGCTGGTTGTACATCGACTCAAAGCCAGCCTTGCGCAACTGCTCGGCCAGGATTGGCCCAGAGGTTGCCCAGATGCTGAACCCGAGTATCTCGATGACGATCCGCTTTCCACCCTTGGCCCAGAAACCTGCGCTGTCCTTGGCGTAGCCCTTGGACTTCATGCGCTTGTCGACCTCACCCAAATCAAACTTGTTGGTTGGGTACTTCTGCAGAAGGTCCTTAATGCTGCCGAAAAACGGCAGGAGCGCCGGGTATGCGGGGTAAGGGATTTCCGTCGGCACGCCGGCGCCTTCGTACCCTACTTCGATTACCTGCTGGCGATCGAGGGCGTAGCTCAGTGCCCAACGGATTTCAGGGTCGTTCCACGGTTCCAGTTCGGTGTTGACCCACAGGCTGTTCGGCCACCAGTCGATGTAGCCGTATGGAGGACGATTGAAGCTGTGACTGATGATCTGCTTGTTTTGCTCCACGAGCGGCTTGATGATCTGCGGCAGTAGCGTGAAGCCGAGGTCACCGTCGTTCGACGCCATGAGCTGGGCGAGACGATTGTCGTCGGAGTAAGGCACGAAGACGATGCGCTGAACCGTCGGGAGGGTGCCGGCTGCCGACCAACCTCCGAAATCGACGTCCTTGCCCCACCAGTCGTCACGGCGGTCCATGAACTTCTGGGTCTCGGTCCAGAGGACGATCTTGTACGGGCCGGTTCCGCAAGGCCAACCCTTCGCCACGTCGAACCACATGAACTCCGTCGGATCCTGACCCTCGAAGATGTGCTTAGGTAGCAACTTGACACCGTTGTCGAACTTGAAAGCGAGGTACTCGAACAGGAACCGTGGGTTCGGTGATGTGAACGCAAACGTGACAGTAAGGTCATCTGAGGCGGTTACCGACTTCAAATACTTCTGCATGTCGGCGCCATATGACAACTTCAGGTTCGTCATGAGGAGGTTGAAGGTGAACTCGACGTCCTTGGCCGTGAAAGCGACTCCGTCACCCCACTTTGCGCCACTGCGGATATTCACCGTGAGACTGGAGAAGTCTTCAGCGTAGGTGTATCCGGTTGAGAGCCACGGGATCATCTCATCGCCGAACGCGGAGTAGTAGAACAATCCTTCCCAAATGGCAGCATTGCCAATCTGATGGGTCGCTCCAGCCGCGTACGGGTTCCCAATGCCTGCGTCACTGAATCGGCCGCCACCGCCACCGCCAATGATCTGGAGTGCACGATTTCGCGGCACATCCGGGAGCCCGGCCTGCGCCGCCACGGTTCCGGTGTCTAGACCGCCAAAGGTCGCTGCCAACGCAGCGGCCCCTCCGACGGTTCCTGCACGGAGTATCGACTCACGTGAGTGCCTGGTGTCCAACAATTCCTCGTTCCTTCCCCCAAATGTGTGTGAAAGCCAACGCCGGATAAAGCGTTACCCCTCTATCAAGATGGCGAAGCCAATCTCCCCCAACAATCCACGCAGAGGCAGCCAATAGTGCTTCACCGCTACCATCTAAGAGTAAGCTATCACGGGTTACCACTGATTGCAATTTCATTGGCGTGTGCAAGCTCATGACCAGTGCGGCTGATTGCGGAAAGACGGTCGCAGGTCCTGCACACGAAATCAGGCCCACGCACCCTTTGCCATCATTCCTCCGTCCACGCAGACGTACTCGCCAGTCATGAAACTGGCAGCGTCGCTTGCGAGGAACAGGACGACATTGGCGATGTCGTACGGAGTTCCGAGTCTTCCCGGCGGATGCGCTTTCGCCGCGTTGGCAAGGTTTTCTGCATAGGTGCTTGGGTCACGTCCCAACGCAACGCGGACCAATGGAGTGTCAATTGTTCCCGGGCAGATGGCGAGAACGCGGATGCCTTCATGGGCGTAGTCGACGGCAAGCTGGCGCGTCAGCGAGAGGACGGCACCCTTGCTGGCGGCGTATGGAGGCACCCCTTTCATTGATTGCAGTCCCTGCACGCTGGCGTTGTTGATGATCGCGCCACCGCCGCGCTTGCGAATGTGGGGTATTCCGTATTTCGCCATGAGGAAGTGGCTCTTCACATTGACATCCATGATCCTGTCCCAGAGTGCCTCCGGGGTGTCTTCGGCAGTGCAGTAGCTCTCCGCCGGTTGGATGCCAACATTGTTGAAAATCACGTCCAATGCGCCGTATGTTTCGACCGCCGCATCAATGGCGTGGCGCGCGGCTTCACTTTTGCCAACGTCACCCTTGACGTAGCGACCATGTCCCCCGGCTGCCTCGATAGCCTGCACGGTTTTGGCACCGGCGGCATCGTCAATATCCGCGACGATGACCGAGGCACCCTCCCGCCCGAAGGCGATGGCAGTTGCCTGTCCCATTCCCATCGCGCCGCCGGTAACGATGACCACTTTGCCGATGTAACGGCGCTGCGCTTCGCTCATGTCCGTCCTTCTCCTTCATTGCGGCCTTAGGCCTCGCTGCCGATACCAGCGTATTCGGTCGGCGCGTTCCGGTGCGCTCCCGAAGTTGTCTGGTATGACGTCCGCGTGCAGGTTCCCGCGGTAAGTGCCCCCGCGCATCGGTCAGGCAACGCGTCGGCTCGTGGATCGGAAACCGTATCCAGCTTGCTGCGCACTTACCTTTGGCCGTTTCGGAAGCGGGTATTCCTGATGGCGTCCCTTGTGATGCTGTCGTCCGCGATTCAGGTGCTGATGCCTCGGCTGATTGGCGCCGTGATAGACGGTGCCGCACTTGGCAGGTCGCTTGGCGACCTCTACTTTCTCGCCGCGATCTTCGTGGCAGGAGGGGTTGCCGTCCAGGTACTCGGTGTCACCGAGGCCTACCTCGGGGCGGACTTGGGTCAACTGGCGACGAATTCGGTCCGTGCGGACGTGACCAGGCATCTTTTGACACTTGACCGCGAGTTCTTTGCCTCCAACTCGCCCGGGACACTCATCGAGCGGGTAGACGGCGACACTGCACTGCTTTCAGGTTTGTTTGGCAGGTTGACACTCGAGGTTGCGCAGGGAGTACTCATCCTGAGCGGGGTCCTCGTGATGACCGCATCAACCTCGCCATTGATCGCAGCGATCTTGGTGGTCATTCTTCTACTGGCTTGGGGAACGTTGCGTGCCGGTCACTCCCGTGGGTCTCCGATCAGAATTGCGCGTCATGCAGCCTCGGCAGACTTGTTCGGGTTCATTGAAGAGCGAATTGCCGGCATCGACGACACGCGGGCCGGGGGCGCGGTCAAGTATGCCCAAGGACGGCTTGAGGACTACCTCAACCGATGGTTCAGGGCCACGTTTCGGTCAGTTGCCTGGAACGGTTTCGCGGGCGCCACCATCACCATCGCCGTTGGAGCGATGCTTGCCGCCGTCTTTGTAATCGGTGGGTTCGGGCTAGTCAACGGAACCTTGTCTCCCGGAAACCTCATTGCCCTCGTTGCGTGGGTCGATATCTTGCGTCGCCCGGTCGAAGCGTTTGGTCGGCAGGCCCAAGAACTTGGGCAAGCAGCGGCAGGCGCTTCGCGGCTAGCCGAGCTCCTCGCGCTTCGGTCGTCCCGGGCGTCATCGACGAATTCCACGACTGTGCAGTTCGAGGAGCATGGCGGGAATTGGGCAGAAGGCAGTGCCCCGCTCGGTATTTCCGTGGAGAACGTCACCTTCACGTACGAGAATGGTGAACAACCTGCCGTATCGAACCTCACTTTCGAATTGCCTCCGGGTGGTTTCCTTGCGGTCGTGGGACATACCGGAAGCGGCAAGACGACACTGGGAAGACTGATTGCACGGGAAGTCGAAACCGGACGGGGGATCATCAAAATCGGCAGCCGTGACACTTGGGTTGACCTTGCCACGGTGCCTGAGGTTCAGCTCCGCCGGATGGTTGCGGTGGTGAACCAGGATGTCGCGCTTTTCCACGCGAGTGTCAGAGACAACGTGACCATGTTCGATCCGGAGATTCCGGATGCGGCCGTGATGAGCGCTCTGGATCGAGTGGGGCTCGGTCCGTGGCTGGCGTCGCTCCCGGACGGAGTCGCTACCCATCTCTCCCCTGCGGGTGGGCGTGAACAATCCCATGGGCGGATTGGCGCGCGTGTGGGGACAGGTGGGCTGTCGGCAGGGGAGTCCCAACTCTTGGCACTGGCCCGGGTATTTCTCGGGAACGCTCGCCTTGTGGTCCTCGATGAACCGGCCGCGCGGATCGATCCCGTGACCGAAGTCAGGCTTGTGCACGCTCTCGACGCTCTGGCCCGTGACCGAACCGTGATGGTGATTGCGCACCGTCCGTCGACCATCGGGCACGCGTCTCATATAGCGGTGATGGACGCCGGATGCCTGGTCGCCTTCGGCCCGTCCACTGACCCTGCAGTCTCGCGGTTCATCGCACCCGGGGTTGCACCTGACATTGCGACCGACCCCGCCCAGATGGCTCCTGTGACTGTGGCCCAGAACAAGGCGCCGACGGAGACCGACTTTGGGTTTGGTCCGTCGGATTCAACTACGAGGGATCCTTCAACAACGGTTTCCGTCTGGCCCGTGCTCGGCGGACTTATCCGAGTGATGACCTGGTGGTGGCTTGGAAGTGTGGTGATGGCCGGATTTGTCGGATACGTGATCGGGCTGGTTCCCGGCCTCGTCATTCGCGAGTTCCTCGATGCGGCATCTTCCATGGCTAGGGGAGACGATCCCTCCCAATTGATTTGGCTGGGTGCATTGATCTTCCTGTTCGGGGTCGGCAGAGGGATCCACATGGCCATCACCGCGACCATCGAACCCACCACGCAAACCATGGGGTCAGGAATGCTGATCGCTGCGTGTTTCTCAGGGGTTATGCAATCTCGGCGGTACCCGGCGTTGCCCGGGTCTCCCGGTGAAGCGGTGAGCCGATTTCGTGACGACACGCTGGTGATTGGACGCTTTGCAACCTGGCTCGGCGACCCTTTCGGGCAACTTGCACTCGGGGTGGGCGCCTTTGTGATCCTGTGGTCCCGCGATCCGCAGGTAGCGGTCGCGTCGGTTGCTCCGATCGTATTGGCCATGGTGCTGTCGCAGGCTGCCAGTGGACCAGTGCAACGCGCTCGGCAGGCTGCGCAGGCGGGCGTCGCTAGCGTCACGGACCTGCTTGGCGACGTGTTTGCTGGTGCAGCGGTAATCGCGATGTCCCGAACCAGTGAGCACGTGATTGCACGCGTGCAACAACATGGAGACACACGCCGTCGCGCGGCGCTGCGAGAAGTGCTCCTCAATCAGTCGGTACAGGCACTCTCTCGAAACGTTGCGACGCTCGCCTCTGGGGTAGCGTTGATCGTGTCGGTGCCTGCGATCGTTGACGGGAGGCTCACAAGTGGAGACGTGGGACTAACCCTGTCTTACGTGGCGTGGCTCGCGGTGCTCGCCGGGTTCTATGGGGATTTTGTTCTCCAGTTCAGGCAGGCGCGGGTCGCCCTCGCGAGGCTGGGTGAGCTTGTGCCAGACACCCATATTTCGCAGGAAATCGCGGGTGATCGACTCGGGATCTGGGAGCCCCCTAAAGGGGCCAACCGGCAAGAGTGGATTTCCATTGAAACTGGGGATGATCTGGTCTCTGACCTTGCCGTGTACGGACTGACATTTTCGTTTCCCACTCATGACCTCCCGAACGATGAGCGAAAGCCAGCAATAGCCGCGGGAATCTTTGGGGCGAGCTTCCGGGTACGTGCGGGGTCGTTCACGGTCGTCATTGGGCGTGCCGGTTCAGGCAAGACGACCCTCTTGCGAACGCTGATGGGCCTGCTTCCCGCCTCGTCCGGATCAATCGCGTGGAACGGTGTGGAAGTTCCAGCCCCCGGGTCCTGGTTCGTTCCCCCAAGAGCAGGCTATGTTGCACAAGTACCCCGTCTGTTTACCGATACCGTTCGGGCGAACATTCTTTCCGGAACTGACCCCGCTCTATTGGATGTGGATGCGCGGCTTGCCAGCGCCCTACATCTGGCAACTCTGGACCGGGATATTGGGGCTGGGTTGCTGTCGCTGTCGTCTCCAGTCGGGCCTCGGGGGCTGCGGATATCAGGCGGGCAAGCACAACGCGTCGGAGTTGCGCGAATGTTGGTCACGCGTCCGTCCTTGCTTGTCGTCGATGACCTATCGAGTGCCCTCGACGAAGCAACCGAGGCCGAACTCTGGTCGAGATTGATGTCGAGTGGTCCAGTGACAATCGTTGCGTCGTCGAACCGTCCCAATGTGATCGAAAAGGCCGATCAAGTCATCGAGGTAGTTGATGGCCGATGCCGAGTGATCCGCGGAATCCGGTTGTAGCAGAAGTCCTGAGTTCCAAAGTCGGGATCATGAGAAAGCATGCGCGAGCCCGAATGCCGCGCCTGCAGCCAGTCCGCCCACGACAAGGGTCTGAATGGCAGACCGAACCAGGTTCGTTCCGGTAAACCGACCCTTGATTGCCCCAAAGGCCAAGAGAGCGACACCGGTAGATATCACCGACCACACCATTGCGTCGGGAACGGTCGGAACCAGCATGTAGGGAACTAGTGGCACCAGCCCGCCAACGATGTACGCCCCGCCGATGGTGAACGCACTGGTGAACGCGCGTCGCGGATCCGGCCGCTCTATCCCGACTTCGAATCGCATCATGAACTCGACCCATCGATCGCGGTCCGCGGTGATGGACGCCACAACGCGCTCCAGCGGTTTACCGTCGAGGCCAAAACCTCGCATGACGCTTTCAACTTCGGCCACTTCTCGATGGGGGACTTCCGCGATTTCTCTCCGTTCTCGTGCCACTTCAGCGTCGAAGTGTCCTAGGTCTGTCTTGGCCGCGAGGTACCCGCCCAGACCCATGGCGATTGCTCCCGCAGCAACTTCGGCGAGCCCCGCCGTGACGATGAGTGAAGACGATGTGACGGCTGCAGAGAGACCGGCAGCAAGTGCAAATGGGACAGTCAGCCCGTCGGACGTCCCAATGACCACATCGCGTACGGCTTCAGTGGCAGTGAAGTGTCTTTCAACGTGGGGAGTGCACGGCAACCCGTTTTTTCCTC
>BJHB01000112.1:0-8942 GCA_014191415.1 Chloroflexota bacterium | reverse complement strand
TTGTGGTAGTGCAGGTTTCCGGGTTCATGCCCGGGGCGGTGACCGCGCTGCGAACCACGCGACTTGCCGGTGTGGTGACCGGATTGGAGGGTGTCGGAGAGGCCGTCGCGACTGGCGACGCAGTGACGGTGGGGGTTTGGATGGTTGGTTTTTCGGCGTGTGCGGTTGTGGACCCGATGGCCACCATGGCCATGAAGCTGAGGGCAATGACGACCAGCCCTTGACCGACCCGCTGCACCCTTGCCTCCCGACCCGCCACCCTGAACACTCCGGTCCAGTGAACCACATCGAACCGCCGCCGACTGTGACGTACCTCACTCAACAGCGTGTACCCGCCAAAGTCACTTCACCACTATCATCAACAATAATGCACAGTAGTAGGTAAAAGTCACAAGAGAATGAGAAAGACGGGCGATCCGTGCTACCCGTCGCAACCTAGCCAATTACGATACGCCGGGGACAGAACTCTGTCAACCTGCCAAGTATCGGTACCGTCTCGGTTCCTGGTGGGTACGGACGTCATGGCGCCCGTGGCTGGTCAGGGAGTGGGAGGACCGGACGGGGCGACGTCGCGGGATTCGATCCAGGCGTAGTTCTTGGTGGTCGGGTTGTAGACGTAGAGGTGACCATTCACTGGCCCCGCGATGACAACAAGGATGAGGGATGCCTGCCCGACCGGGCCGAAGTCGGCAGCATCGTCATACGGACTTGAGAACAGCCGTGCCGTTGCCATCAGGGTCCGCACGTAGGTGCGCGTGGGTGTTGCCGGTTCGGTCCCGGAAGAGGTTGCATCGGGTGCATCCACGGGAGGGAGATCAGTGTCTCCAGTCGTGGCGTCCGTTGCCGGAGGCGAGGTGACTGGCACTTGTGCGTCGGCACCGGGAGGTCCGGACGGCCCGACACCGGACGCATCGACCCACCCGTAGCCCTTCGTGACCGGGCTATAAACGTAGATGCGGTTCCCCATCTGTGGGCCGACAACGGTGAAGGTGGTGAACGCCGGTCCGGCGACACCGAAGTCCACGGCGCTGGCATCGGGACCGGAATGGATGTGGGTATCCGCGCTGAAGTTCTGCACGTACGCCGGGGTCAGCGCAACCGGCATGAAGAGGGTGGTCTCCAGGGCCTTGGCGGTCATTTGCCAAGTCTGGCGACCGGTTGACGGATCGAAGCGCGCCGGTGCGCGGAGGTATCCGAAGAACGAGCCGTCTGGAGCATTGACCGAAAGGAGGTACCCGAATGCCTGCCCCGGATCGACCGTGACCGATGGCAGCGAGAGATCGACGGTGGCATCAGGCGTCTGCGGTGCGGTGACGGCGATGGCGAACGGGCCCGCGAGTGGCGTGACGATGCCCCCGCCGAGACTGCCTTGCTGGACCACGTTGAGGTTGGCCGGAGATGGGTCGAAGCGGAGGGAAGTGGCGTCGGCGGGAAGGGAGAGGAGCGGGGTCAGACCGGCCTGGGTACCGGCGGGCAACGGCAGGGCGATATTCGGCCACGTGCCGGACCGGCCACGATTGATGAGCGCGCGTTGTCCGGCGGGGACAATCACGACCACGGTGCGCCGGGCGGTGGTTGCCACCCGGACACCGGCGACATCCGCGCCGTCGATAGCACGCGCTGCAGGCGCCGGGTCTTCATCATCGACATCGAATGACGTGGTGACGGTGCCATCGGAAGCGACGCCACTGGTGCCACCGGTGGCGATCTTGACGGGCCGAGGCAGGGAGGCGAGATTGGCGATGTAGGCGGCGACGCGGTCGGCGGGCATGTTGGCCAGTGACGCCGTGAGGGCGGCCCGTTCGGCGGGGTCAAGGGATGCTGCAAGCGTGTCGTATGCCTTCCGGGTGCTGGCATCCACTGAGGCAAGGGCCCGTTCGGCGCGGGCGGCGACCTCCGGTGTGATCGTGGCCGGCGTTGGTGGTGTCACGCCACTGGGGATAGTTGCGGGCGTGGATGGCGGGGCTTCGGCCGGGGCCGCGGTCGCTGGCTTGGTGGTCGTTGCCGGTGTCGTGGTTGTCGAGCCACCACCCCCACCTCCGCCGCCACCAGTGTCTGGCACTGGGGTGACGGGAACTGACGTGGTGTCGATGACGATGGCATTGCCGACGGAGATGGACCCGGTCTGTCCGGGTTGGGCAAGGGTGCGGTTGGCATCGAAGCCATCGGCGTTCCGGATGGTGCCGCCATTGGCCTCGAGGGCTGTGGTGGAGGCGTAGTCGAGGTCCGAGGCGGTATCGCCTGAGGCGACCGTATAGATGAAAACAAGGCTGGTGGTACCGGAACCCGAGGCGTAGGTGGCGTAGGTGGCCGGGACACGGGAGGCACCGTTGGCTCCGGTTCCCATGGCGATGCGCGGGCTTCCGCCACTGGTGATCACGATGACGGGCTGCGAGAAGGCGACGGTGATGGTGACGGTGGCCCCGGTTCGCAGGGTGCCGGAGGACGGGGAGGCGGTCACACCAGTGACGATGGCGGGAATGCGCGTGAGGGCATTCCTGGTAGTGAGGACAAAGGTGCCGAGGTTCGTGGTCGAGATGACGAACTGGCCGGTCGTGTCGTCGATGACGGTGGCGACGGCACCGTCGAACGCGGTGTAGCTACTGGTGCTGGAATCGAAGAGGGCGGCCCGGAGGTCGGTTGCCGATGCGGGTACCTGGTTGCTGGTGGCCGAGTACTTGGCGAGTGTGGTGCGCGAGTAGGTGATTTTGACGGTGGAGTCGACGGCGAGGGTGCCAACGGCCTGGCTGCTGGAGACAGTCGTGGCTCCGATACGGAAGGCGTCACCGAACGGGTAGAAGCCCGGCACCGATGGCACGTTGCCAAGTGGGTCGATGGAGACATTCACTGCTTCCGAGACGGCATTCGGGGCAAGCAGGAGTTCGGCGCTGTCGCGACCGGCACGCACCTGTCCGCCCGAATCCGGGTCGGCACCGGCCGTGGCCGATGGCGGGAGTTCGATGGCACTCTCAATGAGGGTGAGGGTCTGCCCGGTCTGGTCGGTGGATCCGACGGTCACCGGGGTATCCACACTGGCGGCGGGAACTCGCGAGCCATCGGTACGGGTGATCTCGGTGGCAGCGATGAGGTGCCAGGTACCGGGGCTGAGGCGGAACTCGTAGCGACCGGGCAGACTGCCACCGCTGGTTGTGGCGGTTCTGACCGGTCCGTCATCTGAGGTGGCGCTGACGGTCACGCCGCCGATGGCGCGTCCGTCACCAGTCGCAACGGTCCCTGCCACCTTGATGCTGGCATTGGTGAAGCGGAGTGCGACCGGTGCGCCGGTATCTGGCACTCCGGCCGGTACGGGGTCGATGACATAGGCGGGTTCGTCGGCGGTCATGCCACCCGTGGAGGTGCCGTACCGTGCGGACGCCCCCGAGGCCGAGATGGTGGCGGTTCCAGTGGGGGCGGCGAAGCTGAAGAGGCCATCGCGGTCACTCTCTTGGGTAAGGGAAAGTGCCCCACCGGACGCACCGATGATCTCGAGACGAACCTTCACACCGGCCAGAGGGACGTCGGTGCCGTTGATGCTGACGGTGGCGGTGCCGGTCACGGTGCGTGAGGCGGCTCGCAGGTCGATGCCCGGTGAAGCGGGGATGACCGAGCCATCGGCACCGACGGTGATCATCGTGTAGGGCCGGTCCGGGTTGGTGAGGAAGCCTTGGCTGGCATCGGGAGACGCCGCAAGGCGCCATGTGCCCGGCGCGAGGGCGAACGTGAATGCCCCGCCCGCCGTGCTTTCGGTGAGGTTGACCACACCTGAGGCGGGACCACTGGTTCCGGTGGCCCGCACGACGGTTGGCAGGGGGACATTGGTACCGGGGAGGGAGACGGTCTGGCCCGTGACAAGCTGGCCAGTTACCGGGATGTTGCTGGGTGTCACGGTCCGGGTGGCGACGTTCGGTGCCGAGGCGGTGGCGACAATGCCCGTTTCGGCTTCGGGGGCGAGGAATCCGCCGGCGGTGATCGCGATGCCCAGTCGGTAGGTACCGGCCGGCACGCTCATGCGGACGCGTGTTCCGGTGAAGGTGATGCTGGTGCCGGCGCCGGTGGCGAGGTTCTTGACGAAGGCGGTTCCGGAAAGGCCGGCCGCCTCATCTTCGGTTAGGGCATTCCCGCCAGTCTTGGCGAGGTTCCGTTCGATCGTGGCGGCGGCGGCGGCGATGGCGAGATCGCCGACCGTGGTGGTCGTGCGCGGAGTGACGACGGCGGCCATGGCATTGCCCTGCAGGAGTGAGGCACCACGCGGGATGACGGCGCTGACGATGTAGGAACCGGCCGGGGCCGCGACGCTGTAGATGCCGGCGTCATCGGTGGTGGCAGGGATGACCGATGCCTCGCCGTCTCGCCGTGCCTGCACGGTCAGACCGGCAAGCGGTTCGCCGGTGGTCAGTCGTACGAGGCCGGTGAGGCGTCCGAGGGTCTTCTCCATCGGAGGAAGTTCGGCAGCGGTGATCGTCCGGGTCTTGCCATCGATGACCCGGATGGTCAGTGGATCGGGTGGTGTCAGTGCCCCGTCATCGGGCACCACGGTGAGGACGTAGATGCCCGATGGGGCCGCGATGGTGACGTTCGCGCCGGTCGTGTCGTCCTGGCCAGGCAGGACGGCGGCGCCGGCGGTCGCGGTGATGACCTGCCCCTGCCCGTTGAGGACGACCTTGCCGGTGGCGAGGGTTGCAGTGCCTCCGGAGACCGCCCGGGTCACCCGCGCCTGGACGGTGCCTCCGGCGGCCAGAACCGTGAGGTCGACGGTGCCAGTCTCGGAGACTGGCGGGTCGCTTGAGGCGAACGAGATGCGTCCGGCGCGTCCGGGCAACCAGTCAGATCCGGCACTCGCGACGGCAGTGACGATGTAGTCGCCAGCCTCGAGAAGGACTGGACCGAACGTGCCCTCCACGGTAGACGTGGTCGTGACACTGAGGCCACCCGGTTGGGCGATGACGATGGTCGCCCCGGATACCGCGGAGTGATCGGGGCGCGTGATCGTCCCGGAAAGGGATTTCACGCGCAGGTTGGTGGCGGCGAAGCGGAAACTGACCGGCACGGTCTCGCCGCTGGTGCCGGAACCGAAGACCGCGGTCGCCTCGGATGCACCCTTGATCTTGGCGTCATCAGCGGCCGACCCGGACAAGGCCGGGATCACGCGCCAGGCGACTGCTCCGCCCGGCAGGTGGGTGGTCGTGGTCACGACGGTGCCGGTGGTGACTGGTGGTGCCGGCGTCACCGGACGGTCGATGGTGGCGATCGTGTTCCCGAAGGTGTGCACCAATGGCGAGGTCGTGCTGCCGATCGTGGCATCGCTGAACTGTGCACCGACTGGGGCGATGACGTCGATGGTGACAAGACTGCTGAGTGATGCCGAACCGGTCACGGTTGCCGGCAGTCCCCGCAAGGTGGTCGTGACGGTGTTCGGGTTGAGGGAATCCAGATCGATGGTGAAGGCCCACGGTGCCGTGGCGCTGGCGTGTGGTTCGGTGATGTCGGCCGCGACGGTGGTGACGGGATAGCCGGGCACGCCCTTGACGGCGATCAGGACGGGGCCACCGGGGATGCCGGTGAAGGTTGCGACGCCCCTGTTGTCGGTCGTGACGTCAAATGCGCCGGATGTTGCATCGATTCCGGGCAGGTCACCGCCATCGCGCCGCAGGATGACCATGGTGCCGGTTGCAACAGTGCCCCCGCGTCGCACGGTGACCGCCAGGTCACGCGGTCTGACGATGCGGATGGTGGCCCCGGCCGTAGCCGACCGCCCATTGCTGTCCGTCGCGGTGACGATGAGGTCGTGAATCGTGCCGTTTGGCAACGGGATTGCCGTGAAGTCGAATGTGCGGGTTGCGCCCGAGCCGGTTACCTGGATGGGTGTCGTGACGGTACCCGCGCGGTTCCGGATCGTGGCGGTGATGCTGCGAAGCGTGACGCCATCGCCGGTCACCACGGCCGTCACGCCGATCACCGGTGGTGTCTCGCCAGCCACGTCAATGGTCCCTAGGACGGCCACATCTTGCTGCGTGATGGTGACTGACGGGACACCGGGCTTGAGGGTGAAGGTGGAACTCGCGGCACGGATGTTGCCGACGTCATCGGATGCAGTGATGCGAAGCACATGGTTTTCGGTGGCGGGTGACTCGACGGGATCGAGGCTATCACCCTCCGCCCAGTCACCGGTCCTGACACGCACGACTCCGGCGCCATCGGGATTCGTGTCGAGAGTGGTTGGGTCTATCAGGAAGTCCCGGATCAGGCGGAAGGTTGGCGAGGCGGTCTTGCGGACCTCGAAGGTCACATGGGTGGTGTCGTAGGTTCCGGTGCCCGATGGTGCGATGACGACGGCGAGTTCGGGACGGAGGGTTCCGACGGTGGCGCCATCACGGGGTGTGACAACGGTGAAGGAAGGGGCGGTGAGGTCGACGGTGAGGGTGACCGGGTTTGAGACCGGTGACCGGTTGCCCGCATCGTCACTGGTGACGACGGAGTACTCCGCGGTGGCATCGGCGCGGAACGAGAGGGCCGGGAAGGCAAAGGTGTATGACCCGACAGCTATTCGGGTCACCGGCGCGATCACCGGGCGGTTGCCGTCCCCGAGGGCGTCCTTGCCATTCCGGATCAGGCGTGCCACCAAGCCATCGGGGACCTGCCCGGCGGTTGTGCCATTCGGAAGGTGTCCCCGGAGGACAATCTGGACACCATCGGTCTCCGGATCGGCATCGTCACCCTTGCCGACCTTGCCGTTGGCCCCAGGGACCTCAAGGATGGCGGCGGGTGGTGGCGGGGTGATCTGGAAGGTACTTGTGGCCACCCGACCGGGGTTCCCGGCGGCATCGGTGGCGCGCGCGGTCAGCTGGTAGGTTCCGGGTACGAGGTTCGTGCCACCAGTGGCGGGGAACCGGAACCCGAAGGTCGAGGTAGCGGGGAGGGTCTCTTGGAAGATGGACTGGGTTGGATCGGTGTCAATCCGGCGGAGGCGAAGGTCCACGGTGCTGAATGGTTCGGAGCCACCGGTCACGGGTACGTCGAGAGTGCCTGACGGGGCTGACAACCGGGTGGCATCTTTTGGATTGGTCAGCGTCACAACTGGCGGGACCGTGTCGACGACGCGGGCCGTCGCGGAAACTGAGGCGACGTTCGGTACCGGGATCGCACGGTCAGTCGCAGTCACGCCGATGGTGACTTCACGGCCATCAGGAATGGTTGCGAATCCGGTTGAGAAGGTGGTCCATTCCGGGTCGGTGGCAGTCCCATTGTCGGTGACGGTGCGTCCGTAGGGCTTTGCGGTCACGAGGTTGACGGGACTGCCACCGGGAACCTGGGCAGTGACGGTGACGGTGCCCCCGACCGAGTCGGGAACGACGCCGGTGAGGGTCGTCTGGAATCCCGTGACGTCCGGTGCGCAGTCCTGGGCAAGGTTGAAGGTGGCACTCGCGACGGTGACCGGACCGGCCAATGTGCCATCGAGGCAGGGAATCGCCTGGATCGAGGCAGGCGTGATTCCTGGCGCGACGGACCGCAGGGTCACGTGACGGATGTCGGAGGTGCGTCCGGCCTGGCCGGAGAGGCGCAGGTTACGTCCCTCGACGACAATCCAGGCATCGGCACTGTCGGGGAAGGTGCGGTTGCCCGACCCGTCGGTGGCCATCGTGTTCCACTGCACCACATCGAACGTCGTCGTTGCGAGGGTGAAGGTGGGCGTGGCAATGCCGATCGGTGCGATGACTCCATCGGGGCCGCTGCACGCCTCATTGGCGCAGAGACGCCAGGTCAGGGGAGTGTCGATGTTCGCAGTGGTGGCGCGCAGGGGTAATGGGGTGGACGCGGTGCTGTGGATGACGGCGTCGTTCTCCACGCCCTTGATGCCAAGCTGCGGAAAGGCAACCACGCCAGGTGCAAGGAAGCTGACGGTATTCGTCGGCGGGCCATCCGGGTTGGCTGGGTCGATGTCGGTGAGGGTGTTGCCTGCCAAGTCGGTAACCGGGACCGACGGCGAATTTGCAGTGCCGTCGGCAACGGTCACGGTGTAGGTGCTACCCGGGTAGAGCGCTTCGGCAGGATGGATGGCGATGGCTTCGACCCCGGATTCGCAGGGCGTGTCACTTCGCGTGGTGACGGCTGGCAACGCAAGCGGGGCATTGACCGGGCCGGTCGCCGGCATGGTGGCGCGGGTACGCGCACTTAAGTCAGTAACCGGTGCGGGATCCCCGGCGCACGTCACGGTCATCGTGGCCGCCACCGGGACGAGACCGTCATCGATAGTTTGCTCGAAGCGCACCTTGGTGCCGTAATCGGCAGGGACAAGGCGGACCGCTTCGGTGAAGGTGATCGTGATCGGGAGCGGTGGGTTCCCGATGCCGGGGTCGAATGTTGGCGTGGCGATGGACGCGACACGCGGGGCGACGGTGTCGACGCTGACCCACATGGTCCACGGGTCGGGCGTGGCGGGGGAGGCGGGGATGACCGGCCCGGTGTTGCCCACGGGGTCAATGGCGTCGAGTTCAATGTAGAAGCCGGTGGCGGTCTCGTCTGCAGCAGTGAAGTCTGGCAGGACAAGCGTGAATGTGCCGGTGGCCGGCGTGGTGATCGTGCGTGGGGCAACGGCACTCTTCGGGGTGACGGCGCGCACGGCACTCAGGTTTTCCGGGATTGTCGCGATGGCGGTGGCCACCGGACCCGTCCGGATTGCGCCAAGGGTTGGCCGGCGCCAGGCGCGGACGGTTGATGCGGCCTCGGTGATCCCCGTGAACGTGAAGGTGCGGGTGGCGATGTGCAGGTGACGGGTGGCGTCATCGGCAACTGGCGTGCCATTCAGGGCAACGCTGGCAAGGGTCGGTGCCTCGTTGTCGATGACGAGACCGGGAACTTCGGCGGTATTGAGTCCGACGGTGATGCCGGCACTCACCGCGCGTGCGGCGGCACGCAGGACGCCCCCGTGCCGTGTGGTGCCCGGC
>BJHB01000111.1:0-9052 GCA_014191415.1 Chloroflexota bacterium | reverse complement strand
GCTGCATCGTGGTGCACGGGCCGGGAACTGCGGGTCGAATGAGGCTGATCTTCGGGAAGTCTGATTGGGTCGCGTCCTGAGAAACCCTGCCGGAGAGGGCGTCGGCGCTCCCGGAGTGGGGGCTGACGGTGCATCGTTACACCGGGCCGGGCCAAGCCCGCTGCGCTGGAGAGGGGTTCGGGGTTGACGTACTCGCCCTGCAGACGTACCGTACCGGCGACAACGGGAGGGTGCGACGATGGACGGACGGGTAGCGAAGCGATTCGATCAAGGGGCGAGGCCGGGCACGACCAGGCGCGCCTGGTTCGGAAGACTGGCCTTGGGTGGCATCGGCGTAGCGGGTTCCGCCCTGCTGGCCGCCTGCGGGGGGGATGCACCTCCGGCCGCCCCGGTGGCTCCGACCGCAGCAGCGAAGGCCGCCCCGACGACTGCACCCGCGGTGGCTCCCACGACCGCACCAGCAGCGACACCCGTGCCCACCAAGGCGGCGACCGTGGCGGAGATCCGGTTGCACGGGTCGACGGCCGGGGCCGAAGGCGAGTACTGGCCCAAGATCGTGGAGAAGTTCAACGCCCGGGGCGGGAAGACCAAGGTCACCTTCGAGGCGTGGCCTCCGGACCAGAACAATGTCCCGGCGGCGGTCACGCTCGGCGCGGCTGGCTCACTCGGCGACGTGATGCGCCTGGTGGCGACCAGCAACTTCTCCCAGATGGCGGCACGCGGGTTCCTTGCTGACCTCGGCCCGGCAGTCGCCCGCGACAAGGCAGACCTCTCGGTCTTCTATCCTGCGGCCACCGAAACCCTGCGGTTCCGGGGCAAGCAATTCGGTCTTCCGCACATTGCGCACCCGGGGTTCTGCGGCCTCTTCATCAATCAGGACATCTGGGCGCAGGCAGGGGTAGAGGAACCGGATGAGGCCAACTGGACCTTCGGCCAGATGCAGGAGACGCTCCGCAAGGTGCAGGCGCGGCGCGGTGAGGGCCAGTGGGCCCTGTTCCCGGCCACCCTCATCCAGCACCTGACGGTGGCGGCCCGCGCCTTTGGCGGGAACATCATCGACAAGGATGGCAAGAAGGCGATCATTGCTGCGCCCGAGGCCCTTGCAGGTGTCGAGATCCTGGCCAACCTGATCACGCGCGACCGGGTCTCGCCGGCGCCGGGTGTCTTGCAGGGTGCGGACCAGGCGAACTTCATCAGCGGGCAGGTGGCCGCGATGTGGACGAACTTCGGCGTGATCAACGGTCTCCGCAAGCAGGCGCAGGGTGTGCGGTGGAAGGTCGTGATGGGGCCGAAAGGCACGCAGGGTCGTGGGTTCTTCACCGGCGTGGACAGTGCCTCGCAGAACGCAGCAAGCAAGACGCCCGACAATGCCTTTGAGGTGGTGCAGTACATCGTCTCCAAGGAAGTCAGCCTTGGGTGGTTCGATTATGGCTTTGCGCCCGGTGCGCGGATGGACACGTGGACCGATCCCAAGGTGGCGGCTGACGATGCCTTCAAGGTCTTTGCGAAGGCGTTCACCGAGGCGTCGCCGTTCTTCCTTCCCGACAATGGCCTGATCGTGGACTACAACGGGGCAATCAACAAGGAACTCGGCCCGTTGTGGAAGGGCGAGATGCCAGTCAAGGACGCCCTGGAGAATGCCCGGCGGGCCGGACAGGAGGTCCTGGACCGCACGGCGGGCTAGATCAGGACGGCGTCCTCGCTTCGACGCACCGTACTACCGTGCATCCATGCGCTTCGCTCCATTTCCGGGAGGACATCACCCCTACCCCTGTGCGTGACTCCCGGGGTTGGGGAGACTGGAACGGCACGATGGCCAAACTGTATTTCTACTATTCGACGATGAATGCGGGGAAATCCACCGCATTGCTGCAGGCTTCATATAACTATGGTGAGCGGGGGATGCGGACCCTTGTCTACACGTCGCGACTGGACGACCGTGCTGACGGATTGGTGGCTTCGCGGATCGGGATCAGCGCCGAGGCCCGCCATTTCGTGCCGGGTGGCGATCTCTTCACGGAGATCGGCGATGATCACGCGTCATCACCGGTCGCGTGTGTCTTCATTGACGAGGCCCAGTTCCTCACGCCCGACCACGTGCGCCAGTTGGCACGGGTTGTCGACCAACTGAACATCCCGGTCCTGTGCTACGGCTTGCGCACCGATTTCCTCGGGAGGCTTTTCGAGGGAAGTGCGCAACTCCTGGCGTGGGCGGACACGCTTGGTGAGATCAAGACCGTCTGCCACTGCGGGCGCAAGGCGACGATGGTGGTGCGTGTGGGTCCGGACGGCACCGTGGAACGCGCCGGGGCCCAGGTGGAGATTGGCGGGAATGACCGCTACGTCTCGCTGTGCCGGCGCCACTTCATGGGTGCGATGGATACCGGGTCGGTCTGAGGCAGCATCGGGTAGATTGATGCCGGGTACCACCCGGTCACCCAACCCGATTTGCATTCGCATAGGCCGAACACCATCTGGCGTGGTGTGGATTCGCGTCGGGTTTGCACCAGATGTTCACTGCCCATCGGGGGCAAGGAGAAGAACGATGACCGACTTGACTGCGCCCCTGACTGGCAACCACCGGGCGACTGTCCGTCCCGATGGCACCAAGGTCATTGACACCCACGTGCACGTCTGGGCACTTGATGACAAGCCGGGGCACCAACCCGCCGCTGGTGCAAAGATTGCATGGCCCAAGGGTCCGGCACCGGTCGAGTGGCTGATCGGTGACATGGATGGGTACGGCATTGCGCACTCGGTGCTGGTGCAAAGCAGTGCGTTCGGGTGGGACAACACGTACGTCATCGAATGCCTGGAGGCGCACCCCGGGCGGTTCGCCGGGATCGGTCTGGTGAATCCGGAGTCGCCGACGAACGCTGCCGACCTGCGTCACTGGATGGCGCGAGGGCTTGCCGGGGTGCGGTTCCATCCGCTGTTCTACGATCGTGACGAGCGTGGCGCGTGGTGGGTCGATGCGCCGGAGAACGATGCCCTCTGGGAGGTTGCCCGCGAAACCGGGGCAATCCTGCAGTTCCACATGTGGCCTCGCCACGGTGAGGCCCTTGCCCGCATGATCGCGCGGCATCCGGGTGTGCGCGTCATCATCGACCACATCGGCAAGCCGGATGTCACCGAGGCGTCGCCCCACGCATCGTTCGACCCAATCCTGCGCCTTGCCGACTTCCCGGGGGTGCACGCCAAGATTGGCGACTACCAGATTGCCTCGAAGCAGGGATACCCGTGGCCGGACACCCATGCATTCGTCACGAAGCTTGTGGGGGCGTTTGGTGCGGACCGGATGATGTGGGGAACTGGCTTCCCGGGCAGTGGCCGACTGGTGCCGTTGGCTGATGCGCTGGCCTATGTGGAAAAGGACCTTCCCCTGACGGCGGCGCAACGCCATGCCATCCTCTGGGAGACCCCGGCGCACCTGTTCGGTTTCACCGGGTAGGGTGCACTAGCCGGACTTGCCTGATCCGCGGTGCAGGAATCCCCCCACCCCCTACCCCTCCCCCGTTGCGACGGGAGAGGGGAGTCGGGTCACCCCGTGCGTGGCTGTGGCGACGGGATGGTCAGCGCGTTGCCCGTTCGGTAGTCCATTCGTGACCCTGCAGGTCGGCACGTAGCCCTTGTTTGGGCCTTGGCAGACCATCGGGAAGCGACGATGCTTGATGGTGCAAGACAGTCATCCGCGTCATGGACGTGGGGATGCAGGCACCGGAGAGGTCAGGATGAGAACACGACTGGGGACGATCGATCGCGCAAAGCTGGCGATCACGACAGTGGCGGCAACCGTGGGGATGCTGATCGGGGTGCAGATCTCGAGTGCGCATGTCACCGTGGTGCCGAACCAGAGTCCGGCAAACGCCTATGAGCTGTACACCGTGCGCGTTCCCACCGAGAAGCCAATCCCGACTATCAAGGTGAAACTCGCGTTCCCGGAAGGGGTCAACGTCTCAAGGTTCGCACCGGCCCCGGGTTGGAAGCGCGAAGTGGAGAAGGACGCAACTGGCCGGATCACCTCGGTGACGTGGTCGGGTGGGTCGATTGCCTCCGACGAACTGGGCGTCTTCATGTTCCAGGGGAGGAACGGCAAGGGTGGGGCCCTGACGTTCAAGGCCTACCAGACGTATTCGGACGGCAGCGTGGTGGAGTGGGCAAACGCCCCGGCCGATGCGAACCCCGCACCAGTCGTGACCCTGACAGATGTGCCGATGGCGGCTGCCGAACTGACTGACGCGGCCGCGATTGGGCAGGTCGTGGCGGCCATCGCATTCCTCGATGGTGCCGGTTTCCATGCACTGGACACGGCCATCGCCGGTGGTGAAATCCCGTCTGGAAGCATTGGAAAGGTGAACCAGGCCGCCGCGATCACCGGTGCGGTGAAGTGGCCGTCGGCATTGCAAGAAGATGCCCACGCGTTAGCAGGCAACCTGAAGACCCTGAGTGCCGCGATTGCGGCGGGCAATGCATCGGCGGCGGCTGACCCGGCGAAGGCGGTGCATGATGGCGCCCACGATCTTTCCAGGAAGGTCTATGCCTGGCTTGGCGAGATGGGCGGCGACCATGGTGCGGACGCATCGCATAGCCACTAGGGTCTGAGGCTTCCCGGGCCCCGGGTACACGGACATCATGGTTCGTGCATCCGGGGCTTTTGGCGTGGCGGAAGTCACCGCATCCGATTCTGGAACCGTCTGGGCCATTCCCGGGTGGCATCCTTGAAGTAGCGAGGGCCACTCACGTCGTTGGTGTCACCGGATTGTGCGAGGGCTGTGGAATGATGGACCGAAAGACGTGGACACGACGCTCAACTGGTCGCATCCTGACATTGGCCGGAGTGGCGGGCTTGTCGGCCAGTGCATTTCTGGCGTCGGCCGGGGTGGCGTTGGCGCACGCAAACCTCGAGAAGGCTGATCCACCTGCCGGTGCGGTCGAGACGCTGCCGGAACAGTTGGTGCTGACGTTCTCCGGTGCGCTTGACCGTGGGTCCGGTGCGCGCCTGCTTGACGTGCGCGGGGTTCCGGTCGAGGGCGTGTCTGGTGAGTTTGATCCGGCCGACCGCACGCGCATCCTGCTGACCGTTCCCCCCGTCGCGCCGGGTCTCTACACCGTTGCGTGGGTGGCCGTGTCGGCCGAGGATGGTCACGAGCTGCCTGGCTTCTACGGACTGGTTGTCGGCGGCGCATTCCCGCTTTCGTCCGACCGCGGACCAATCACCTCGGCAATGCCTGCAGATCTTTCGGTCCAACTCTCGCCAGTGACCGATGTGGGTGGGGCAACCCAATGGTCGGTGACGTCGTCTGGCGCGACTGCGGATACCGTGGCACGGGTGATCCTTTCGTTCGTGCCTCCGGTGTCCGGCATTGGGACCGTCCAGGTGACGTGCAAGGCCGATGCGGTGACTGGCATTACCGGGGCGTCATTCCCGGTGACGATGGCCGGGGACTGGCAGGTGGAGGCGATCATCCGTTGGACTGGCGTCTCCGATGACGCACGCGTGCGGTTCGCGTGGACGGCCGTTCTCCCCCTTGGGGTGTGACACACCCAATCCGTCACGCACGTGGGCTGGGACGTGCCTCAACGCAATCACGTGGCCCTGCATCAACGTGGCTTTGCACCGGGCTTGCACAACGGAGGACGGCAGGCCCGGGCCGTTACTATCACTCCGCTCAAGAGTCGGCCACGCCTGCCCCCCGGTAATGCCGGTTGTGCATGGCGGGAGAGGGTCGGCGCGGGATGCCCGGTGATGCGCTTGTGCTTTCCGGGGGTGGTCTGGGCCTGCTTGGCACGGCACTTACCCTTGGTATCCGCCACGGGATTGACTGGGACCACATCGCGGCGATCACGGACATCACCGGCACCGTCACGAACGATGCCCGGCGGCCCCGTCCTGGCGAAACGGGCGTAGTTCCGGAACCGGGGCGCGTGACGCGACGCGCCATCGGCTTGGCATCGATGTACGCCGTTGGGCATGCGGTGTCGGTCGTGGTCCTCGGGACGGCCGCGCTGACCATCGGGCAACTGGTGCCGGACTGGGTCGACCCGATCATGGAACGCGTGGTGGGGGTAACGCTCCTGCTGCTTGGTGGGTGGATCCTGTGGTCGCTGGTGCGGAATGACCGCGGTGGTGGCGCGATCATCTTCCGTAGCCGGTGGATGGTGGTCGGCGCAGTCCTGAGGCGCGTCTGGAATGCGGTTGCGCGTTGGGGACACGGGCACGACCACAGCGGACCGGCACACGTGCACCGGATCGTGTCCTATGGACCACGATCGGCCTTCGGCGTGGGGGTGATCCATGGCATCGGTGCCGAGACCGGCACGCAGGTGCTGCTGATCGCCTCGATCGGTGGGGCGGATGCAACGGGTCTGGGTGGCGCGATGATGATGGCGTTTGTCGCTGGCCTGCTGATCTCAAACACTGCGATTGCAGCCCTGTCGGCGGCCGGGTTCATCGCCACATCGGCGGCCCGGTGGCTGATGATTGGCACGGGGATTGTGGCCGCAGTCTTCAGTCTGGTGGTGGGGACGGCATTCACGCTTGGCGTTGCCGACATCCTGCCGGAGATCCTGGGGCTTTAGGGGCGCCCAAAGACCTTGACGGGTCCGTGACCGTGTTGCGGGGATTTTGCGATGATGCGGTCCGGTCACCTGGCCGGAGGGTGGATCGCAAGATAGACCGTACTCCAGAGTTGCACCGGATTGCTTTCGTTGACAATGCCTGCGCCTTGTGCGGGAACGGGGATGCAGGCACCCTCGTCATCGATCGTGTAGGTCCAGAACTCTGAGGTACGGAGGGCGTCTGAAGCCTCGATGCCCTGCCAGAGGATTGCCTCGGCCGCGATCAGGCGGGCGCGTGTGGTGGCCGGGAGGTCGGGCCGGTCGATCTGCCGGGCGATGCCGGCGGCGTAGGCGGCCTGGGGCCACGACCAGATCACCGTTCCGTGATAGTGCCCGGCGGTGAAGCGTGCGCGCAGGTCTTCACCGGCGTGGACAGGGTTTGCCACGAGAGTGCCCGCGCCGGGGAGACGCAGTCCGGCGGGGAATGGCGCGGTCAACCGGTCGGCAATCTGGTGCAACGTGCCTGGTGATGGGTCACCGAACAGGAGAACCAGGCTGTCGTCCCCATGCATGACTGGCACGGGCGCCCCGTCGGCATCGAGGGCGATGCCCGGGAAGGTGACTGGCTCGTCGGAGATGGTGCCGAGGGCATCGGTGATGAACCGGTTTGGCAGGCCCCGGTCGTGGCCAATTGAGGCGAGGTTGGCGCGGGCCTGATCCGCGGTGATGGTGACGGTGAAGTGGCGGTCGGTACCTTTCCACGCACTCGCAAGGGCACGCGCATCGTCGGCCAACGTCAAGCCTGGTTCGTGCTGTGCGTCGGTCGCGCCGCTGAACCATCCGGTATCCAGGAGACGGGCAGCGTCACGGAGGGCGGCCGGCACGAGGGCAACATTCACATCGAACGGCACCGAGCCGCCTCCGAGGCCGTCGGAACTGTCGCGCCAGTTGCCGACCGGCACGCGCCCACCCCATCGCCCCTGATTGGAATGCGCTGCGCTTTGGCGCAGGTGGATCAGGTCCCGAGGTGACTGTGATGTGGCGTACGGGCGGGCGCGTTCGATGACGGCCTCGAGATTCTGGCGGATCGCATCCGCGTAGGTCAGTCCGGTGGGAGTGCGATGCCCAAGGAATGCGCGGGCACGCGACGCACCGTCAATGCGTGACCCATCCACGCTCACGGTCGCTTCGTCATCTGGAGTGTCTAGCAGGTAGTGCGCCAGGACCGGAGCAAGCAGGAAGTCGTCATCGACCATCTTGTAGTCGAGGAGGGGAGAGGTGCGCGACCTGCCACGGCCGCGTGCGGAGACATGCTGGGGGATCGCCGTCCCGGTTTGGCGGGCATGGTTGCGGTCGCGGTCGCGTTCCATGAGGGCGTATTCGCCGAGGGATTCCTCGTGGGCGACGTCGCCAGTCGGTGCCATCCGGTCGATAACGGCACCGAGGCCGGCCTCGAAGAGATCGGTGCCGATGGCCGGTGCGAGGAGTCGCAAGGCGAGGAGGGTGTCTCGCCCGAAGTAGGTGAGGTATTGCCAGGATCCGGCGAGGAGTTTCTCGCGGTAGGCAAGGAAGGCGAGTGCATTCAGGTCGCGATGGGCATCGGTGCCGGTCAGGCGGGCCCGCGCGCTGGGTCGCAAGAGGCGGTCGACGGGAATGGGCGTCAGGTGCGGATCATCACAGGTTGCGACGATATCGGCACAGACCTGCCCAGTGGGAGGCGGGTGCAATGTAAAGCCACCATCGGGATCGACCGTCACGGTGGTGCCGTCGCGCGGTTCGACCTGGATGGCGTAGGCATGGCGACCATCCAAGCCGGGTCGTTCGATGGAGAGGGCACGGTCGGAGGCAGTGCCGGTGACGGCGATGGAGTAGCGACGCAGGCGCGGGATCAGGCGGGCACCGTAGCCGACATCGCGGATGGTGCGGATATTGCCGAGGACGGCTGGTGCGAACCGGAGTTCGGGCGCGTCGGTGATGATCGTGACGGCGACGCCCTGGATGCCGTGGGTCTCCTCATCGAGGGGGGTGAGGGGACCGTCGAAGTCCAGGGCGACATCGGCGTTGTGGATACGGCCTTGCAGGAGAACCCCGCGGTTGCCGGCGGGGAAGGCAATGATGATCCGTGGTGCGACGCCTGAGGTGAGGGCGACGTGAGCAGCCGTGCCGTGGGCGCGCAGGAACCGATGCTGGATGCGCCCTTCGGTGCGGTCGAAGGTGAGGGGCGGGCCGACGGGATCCTGGCGGTCCAGCGGTGAAACGGGTTCTGGCATGCCGCGCAGGATACTGCGGCACGGTTTGGCGCGTGAGGGGATGCCCATGGAGACGCGTGGTGGTGGCGACGACCCAACCGCTGCCATTGGGGAGATGGGGCGAGAGTGAGGATTGGCTGCGTGATGGCGAAGATGCTGTAGGGATCAGACGTGCCGGATGCGCATACTATGCGTATTGGCTGTATTCGGCGCTATTTTGCTTGCCGATCAATACTGTGAGTCTC
>BJHB01000110.1:0-9091 GCA_014191415.1 Chloroflexota bacterium | reverse complement strand
TGTCAGCGTGATACGCCACGCCGTAGCGTCCCGCAGCCTCCGCAGCAACCTGCGCAGCGGTCGAATCCTGATGCTGGGTTACGAGCATCGCATTGATGGGCGCGCCGAGTGTGGCCTCGGCGGCGTCCTTCTCAAGCTTCGGATCAAACCACGTCAGCGTCCACTTGTTGAAAATCTTCGCCTGCGGGTTGGTCTTCGCCACCCCAAGTGCAAATGCGTTCTCGCCACGGAAGACTTCCGGAATCGGGAAGGCGGCGACGTAGCCGATATTGGTGCCAGAAGGCACTACCATCCCCGCAACAATGCCCGTGATGTATCGACCTTCCTCAATTGAAGCGAAGTAATAGCCGATATTCGGCGGGTCGGACGGATCCGGGTAGCCCGAAGCGTGGAAGAACATGACGTCGGGGTGGTTCCGGGCGACTTCACGGGTGGGCTCCATGAACCCGAAGCTGGTGGTGTAGACCACCTTTGCGCCCTGGGCCACCATGCTTTCCAAGAGGTCGATTACCGCCTGCTTGTTGTCGTCTGGCACGCTGTCCTTGCGTATCGAGAGGTCGACACTGGGCATGTCCTTCTTGATGGAAAGGAAACTCTGCTCGTGCGACCATGACCAACCCTTGTCATTCGTCGGGCTGGTGTAGACCTGAGCGACCTTGCAGGGCGCTCCCTGCATTGCCGCCGGCATGGGTGTCAGCGCCAACCCGGCAACCGCTAGGGCAGCCGACGCGCCAAGCAGCGGACGCTTCATGAACGATGAAAGCGAACTCTTCAAGTGCCTCACTCCTCCGTGCACGCCACCAAAATCACGAACGGGCAATTCCCCCGCCAGATCATGAGGTTGGAAGCTGGTTTGCCTAGTTTGCGTCGTCGCGCGGAGCCCGCCTGAACGCCCGCGCATCCGTGCCGCCAAATGCAAAGCAGCCGACGGTTGCTGCGATTGTGCCAGAGAGCGGTCTCGCTCGTGAAAACACGCGATCGAAATCATCTTTGCAACTGGGTCACGGGGAAACCATTGGCCACCCATGTCTGGCCGGCAGGAGGGCGATTACCCCGCTACTATTTGGACGTGAGCGCGAGCAGTGAAGTGCCAGACGGGGCCCGCACCGAAACAAGACGAAGATTGCTCTCCACCACCTTTCTTGGCGGGATTGCAACGATTGCTTTTCCGGCCAGTTCCGCGTGCACCGCATTCGCGCCAGCACGTGCGCCGGCACTTGCCGACGCCAAGATCAAGGGCCCAATAACCTACGTGGCAATGGGCGCATCCGACGCAGCAGGGGTAGGCGTTGAACAGCCTTCACGCGATGGTTGGGTGCCAGTTCTTGGCACGCTACTTCCACCGGCGACCAGGGTCGTGAACCTAGGGATACCGGGCATTCGGCTGCGCGAAGCCGCGATCGTTGAGACCGGCCCGACAATCGAGGCGAAACCAAATCTCATCACGATCTGGCTGGTGGTGAATGACATCCTCGGGAGTGTCCCGCTTGCTGCTTACCGTAGTGACCTGGATGCACTCCTGACCCGCTTGAAATCCGAAACGTCAGCCGAGATTGCCATCGGAAACGTGCCGGATTCGCCGGACAATTCGGGTTACCTGGGCTTGCCCTCGACACAGCGACGCACCATCGCCAATCAATGGAATGCAGCGATTTCAGAAATTGTTGCGCGACACCAGCTCACACTAATCGACCTATGGACCAAGTGGCCGGTCCGTGAACACCCCGAGTACATCGGCCCGGATGGCTTGCATCCGACGGTTCTTGGGTACCGCGTCCTTGCCGAAACCGTGCGCCAAGCTCTCAGGGATGCCAAGATCGTCTAGCGGGCGACTACCGCAATCTCACGCCAATCAGCGCACGGTTTCATGTACCGAGAGCCCGGCCTCTCCATGCCGGCCCATTCACCACACCTTGGGGCTATCCTGCACGCCAAGGGGGGTTCCATGAAGATCACTGGATGTGAGATCTGGACAGTTGTGGTCCGCGCAAAGGCCGGAACGGTAAACAGTCCTGAATTCGGGGCCGCCACGTGGGACCACGTTCCGAAGCACCTGATCCGCTTGCAGACCGATGACGGCGTCTATGGCATCGGAGAGACGGGACGAGGCGTGGGCCGCTCGGCCGTGGAATCCGCCGCTCAGTCGCTCATCGGCTTGGATCCATTGCGCATCCCGTTGCAAGACTTGCCAATCGACATTGGACGTGCCGAAGGTGCCCCGACCGTACGCGCCCACGAAGGGTCACACGGAACCGGACGCATCAACCCGTCGTACGACGCCTTTGAGATGGCCCTCTTTGATCTTGTCGGACGCCATCTTCAATTGCCAGTCCACGCGCTGTTGGGAGGGAAGGTTCGCGACCAAGTGGCTATCGACTTCTGGATTGGGCAGATGTCGCCTGATGACGCAGGTCGGGCAGCTGGTGAGGCCAAAGCACGGGGGTTCCACGGTCTCAAGATGAAGTGTGCGATTGACGATCCTTGGGAGGATCGCATCCAGGCAATACTCGACGCCGCGGGGCCGGATTTCACGCTAACTCTCGACCCGAACGAGCGCTTCTACCGTCCTGTGGAGGCGATTGGACTCGCGCGACGGTTGGCGCGGTTTCCGACAATCGCGATGTACGAGGACCCAGTCCCCAAGTGGAACCTGGATTGGTACCGGCAGATCCGGGCAGCGATCAATATTCCACTCGCGCTTCACCTTGGCAATCCGCGCGACGTCGTAAACGCCATCAAGTCCGAAGCGTGTGACCACTTCAACCTAGGCGGAGGAATGGTTGAGTTCGTTCGAATGGCGTCGATGGCCTCCGCCTACGGTTCACACGTTTGGCACGGATCCGGTGTGGACCTTGGCGTCGCCGAACATTCGTACCTGCACGCTTGTGCAGCAGCCCACGCGTGTGTCCTCCCGAGTGACCTGGTTGGTAGTTGGGTGCGGGAACACATGTTGGTGGCGTCACCTATGACCTTCACGGATGGTCATGTAGCCATACCCGACGCGCCCGGCCTCGGCTGTGAATTCGACATGGACGCCGTTCGGCACTATTCGGTGGCGCGACTGGATGTGGCGGGTAGCTGAGTGAGGGTTGGCCTGCCTCGTGGGCCAGCCAGCGTATTGCCGGGCGTACTTGCGTCTCTGAACACCTAATAATGGTTTGCGTCGAATTTCACATTCGAGTTTTGGCGCAACTCATGCATATGAGCCACATGGCCGCACCTTAATAAGCACGCAAGACAATCTTTGCCTGGAGAAATGTCGGGTCGCGCGCTATGGGAAGACGGTTTGGACTGATTACGGCGAAAACGCCGCATGAAGCAGCGACACACAAAGATGGGTCACCTAGTAACTTCATGTACATTGACGCGCAGTTCATTTGCGGATATGTTGCCCTAACATGAAGGGGGCAACCATGAACCTAGGAATGGTCCGGTCAAGGCGTTCGATTCTGTATGCGTCCGCAGCCGCGCTAGGCCTGATGATGTCTGCGTGCGGCGGAGACACACCGGCCACATCTGCTCAACCAACCGCAGGGACAGCGAAACCCGCACCAACCACTGCAGCTTCGGCACCGGCGCCGACAACTCTGCCGGCCAAAAGCGCTGCTCCGGTCACTATACGGGTCAACCACCGCACAGAGAAGTACATCCCCGTTAGAGCAAAGAAATTCAGTGACCTGAACCCTAATGTCACGGTCGAACTCGTTCAGGACTCGGGGTACGAGAAACTAATCGCAATGCTTGCAGCCGGCGATCTTGGGGATGTCGTGTGGGCAAGCACAGGCGTCGGATCATACTTCGAGTTGGCGGCACAGGGTCACTTCCTGAATGTCGAGACCTACACGACGAAAGACAAGTACGACCTGAAGCAACACTTCTCGCGCGCAATTGAAACTGCCCGCCTTGTTGACAATAAGCTCTATGGTATGCCCAATCTCATGCATCCAAGCCATATCGGACTGTTTTACAATGTCAACATTTTCGAGACCACACAAGTCCAGCCTCCGACTCTCAGCTCGTCTTATGATGATTTGGTTGACATCTCGCGCAAGGTGATGGCGGCTAAGCAGGGCATCTGGGGAATCAACACCGAGACGGTTTACCCGCCAATCCTCTGCTTCATTAGATCTTTCGGCGGGGAGATGCTCGACCCTCCATCGCTGGGCAAGAAGCCGGCAATTGACCGCGGCCCAGCAAAGCAGGCGCTGCAGTGGCTCTATGACCTAAGGCACAAGCACAAGGTCCATCCCATGCCTGCGGACAAGGTCGATCACAAGAACGGTGACATCGCCATGTGGACTACCGGCATGTGGGGCGGCGCCGATCAATCTGCAGTCGCTGACCGGTTCAAGATTGAAGCTGTTCTGATCCCCAAGGGTCCCGGAGGCAAGCGCGGGTCACAGGGCCACGTTGACATGTGGGCCTTGTACGCGAAGGGCAAAAACCCCGACATCGCATGGAGTCTCATGAAACACTTTGTGAGCAAGGAACAGGGCATTGAGATGATGCCCGAAACAAACATCCCCGGAAGCCGACCGGATTCTTGGGAGGAATTTGCCAAACGGCCCCTGTTCAAAGTTTTCAAGGACTTCATGGAAGCCGACGGAGGCCCAGGTCCCCTCGCGGTTCCCGACAACTTCAAAATGCTCGATTACCAGAACGTCTTTCAGAAAGAGGTCACACCAATCTGGGCGGGCGAGAAGAGTGTCGACACCACCGTTGGAACCATGATGGGTCCGCTGCAGCTACAGATTGACCTGCCAAAGGCAACTGGCAAACAATCGTGAGCGTGGGCCAAAGATCTGGTTGCCGGTGTGCGCTCAGCTCTGATCCATTGGAGCTTTCCAGCAAACTTTAGTTGTGATATCGGTGTTACTCTATGAGTTGAGCGTGATATATTTATTCTATAGTGTGCCAAATCACAATAACACCATCATCACTATAGGACAGCTCAAACGTGGCAATATCATCCACAAAACTAGACCAACTTGGCCGTCTTGAAGAAGTGAAAGATCTTCGGTCCATCTGGCCAGATGAGGCTCGGGACTTCACGCCCTGGCTTTCCCAGCTTGCAAACATCGCAATCCTCGAGGAAGCGCTTGGCATCTCGTTAGAGGTACAGGGGATTGAAAAAGAGGTGGGTCCGTACCGGGCCGATCTCGTGTGCTTGAGTGACCGAGACCGGCGAGTCGTCATTGAGAACCAACTTTTTCGTACAGATCACGGACATCTTGGACAGTTGCTGACCTATGCCGCCCACTTGGAAGCGCGAGTGATGGTCTGGATTGCCAAGGAGTTCACAGATGAGCATCGGGCGGTTATCGATTGGCTCAACACTAACACGTGTGACCGCGTCGAGTTTTTTGCTCTTCAGGTTCAATTATGGAAAATAGGAGAGTCGGCCATCGCTCCGCGGTTCAACGTCGTGTGCAGACCGAATAATTGGACCCGCACGGTGGAGCCCCCGGTAAGCGTAGGCGAGGCTGGGCCAAAGCACCTCCGCTTTTGGAAGCAGTTTAATGAGCACATTGCTAAGAGTCAGGATCAGTTTCGTACCACGAAACCCAGCACAAGCCACTGGACGGACATTGCAATTGGGCGGTCAGGAGTCCATCTCACATTGCTAAACCGATGGGGACGTGATTCCGTGTTCATGATTTATCTGAGTGGTCCAAGTAAGGCAGCATTTTTCAGGCGGCTGCACGATGAGCATCTTGACCTACTCACTGGGGTTCTCAATTCATTCGGTGCCATTACGTGGCGCGAGATGGCGGACAGAAAGTCAGCGGTTCTCCAAGTCTCACGTGCAACGCCACCTGACGACGAGGCCTCGTGGCCAGCCGTCATCGAATGGTTTCAATCCGCGACAAACGCGACCTTCAATCACCTTAAACAAACGCTAATGGCACTTCGCACGGATGTGGGTTTGCCGACTGATGTCATTGAAAACGATGACGATGTATTGGATGCCGAACGACAAGCCGCGAGGTAGCCCTGAGAGTGCTTGGGGTTGTAAAGGCGGATGAGCGAGCGCCCACTGAATGTTCAAGTTGCCTTCGTGAGGCTTCTCGAAGGCAAAGTCCCTTAAGGCAAACTTAATCCCGTAGGTCACGGGAACACTAACTCTGTCTGTCTAACAACTGAAGTCAGCGCTTGAGTTGGGACTGCCAGTACTTCCGATCAATTATATTACACATGCCACACTACTACCGGATCTCTTCCAGTCTGCCGCGCATTGACCACTCTTGTGCAGTCTCGCAAACATTTGGTCAAAGGCTTTCGCAAGCCTCATTCTTCAATCTGCTCTGCGAGATAAATGACCGGGAATATTCGGACAGAGAATAATCGAGGCCTTTGCAATTACCGCGCTGGTCATGATCGGTGCCGACATACTCCAGGCAGCCGTTCTCCGCATTAGGTCTCAGCTATGGATTGTCAATAACCTCATCACTGATCAGCATCGAGCCAAGTCCCCGTCGGAGATTGACGAGAGGGTCGCACCCAGTTTTGCACTGTCGGCCACCGCACCGTACACGCCGGGCGGGCAGGTGACTATGCCATCGAAGTGACAGCAAAGGGCCCAGTCCGCGACATTGTGGTGCAAGCAAAACGGTCTCCGGGTGCCGTCCCGGGGACAGCGGCTGTCCTCTCCACTCCACACTACGTCAAAGAATTGAACCGGGAAGTCATGAAAGGATCAACTCACCTGCTAATGACATTCTTGATCGTTGGGATTGCCCCAACCCGGCGGCACCGACGCAGACGCTGGTGAACCCCGAATAACCGCTAGGTCGCGCCTACACAGGACATGTGTTCCGGCCAATCGCGGAGTGCAGTACGCACCATCGTGACACCCCTTCATAGAAGCAGAATCCGGACATGAAGAGTGTGATCGGGTCCCATGTGGTGCCGATTGCCCATGCAAACAAGGCGACGCCGAAACCTAACCGGAGTGACCTGTCGGTAAAACCGATGTTGCGGATTGGTCGGCGAACCCCTCCCCATCGCACTCGGCGCACCAGACTGCGGAAAACTGCACCCACGCCGAACGCCGTGGCGAAAACTGCCACGACATAGGCAAACCCCATCGGAGAAAAGAGAAACGTGGCGGGAGTTTCTCCAAAGAAGTCCCGTTTGATCAGCGGCACAAGGTCGAGCGCATTCACCGTCTCTTTGAAATCGAAGGCCTCAATCTCGCCGACAACGAGCACATATTTCCGGTCTCTGCGCGGACTGGTGACCCTTATCTCATATTCACCCGGCTCGGCCCGTCCTCGATACTCAGGCCCTTGGAGATAGTCGCTGAAACCGAATGGCTCGAAGAATTTCGTCCACTTGTGGGCGACACCATCGAGCGTACCAACAGTTCCGCCGTTTCCATCCACCCGAACAACCACCGCCGAAATGTCAGTACCTTGCCCGCTGATGTCAGGCACCGTGAGAGAGACGTACAGGTCGAAGGCGACGGCCGCCCGAATTCGATAGGTGTGGCCACGACCATCAAGAGTGGAGTAGTAGGCCTTGGAGACCTCCGGATCAAGGATGGTTACGTCGTCGCCAATCGGACGACGCGGTTGGTGGGCCGACACTTCTCCGGGCAGTGCAACCGCGGAAGCGACGAGGACGACCAAAACGAACAGGCCTCGTAACGCGTTCACAATTCCGTCTCCCTCCTTACCATGTATCCGGACGGTACCCCGCCAGAACTGACGCGACCACTGGTTTCTAGGCAACCGTGCAGTTTTGTAACTCTCGACCGGGTCTGCGGTCTCCAAGGGCGTGGTCGCTTTCACCAAAGACGTCTCTGAATGTGACATCGCGGTTCCCGTCCAGTCGCGCGGCCGTGTACCGTGTGGTACAAGCGCTACCGGGGTAGGTCAGGTTATTGCGTTGGCACGAAAGGACGGTTGGAGATGAAACACCCTAGCCAGATCGAGGGATGCGGCGTGTGCCGGATTGCGTCAGGCGGATCCGAAATCGAGGGAGGCGCCATCTACGAGGACGACTTGTGGTTGATCTGGCACGCACCTGCTCCCTACGGCGTTGCCGGTTGGATGACCATTCTCAGCCACCGCCATACGCCAGGCATCGCGCATTTCAACGATCACGAAGCAGCCCGGCTCGGACCGGACCTACGGCACTTTGAGAAGGTTCTGGAGGAAGTCTCTGGAGCATTGCGGATTTACACGGTTTCAATGAACGAGAGCTCGCCTCATTTTCACCTGCACATGGTGCCGAAGTACGAGACGATGGCTCAGGATGCCCGGTTCTATGCGGTCTTCGGACTTCAAGCGGCAGCGCAGCGAGGCGAAGTCCAGGTTGATCCGGCCGAGGTGGCACGAATAACTGAGGGGTACCGCAACGCCCTCGCAGCCAATCCACCCCCGCGCCACTGATCTGAACGTGCACCGGGGCCCGGTCGGTTCTCCCTCTGGTCCCCCGTGTATGACCCATGATGGCCAATCAGGGGAATCGCTGAACCGCCTGCCCGGTACAACGGCCACAATCTTGTCAGGAGGTGCACGGCAATGGCCCGCATCATTACTCGGCAAGTTGGGAAGTACGTGACGGTGGAGAATCCACCAGTCGCCCACTGGCTTTTCAGCAATACGAACGCTGCTTGGGGTTGGTTGGCTATTCGCTTGTATGTTGGTTACGAGTGGATCGTTGCCGGCTACCACAAGGTGTTCGACCCGGGTTGGACGGCGACTGGTGAGGCGCTGAAGGGCTTCTGGGTGCGCGCAGCTGCAATCCCGCCGGCTCCCGCCAAGCCCGTGATCACGTACGACTGGTACTGGGACTTCCTCAATTTCCTGATCGCCAGCGAGAGTTACACCTGGATCGCGAAGCTGATCGCGGTCGGTGAAGTGCTGATCGGTATCGGGCTGATCCTCGGCTTCTTCACAGGGATCGCTGCCTTCTTCGGGGCTTTCATGAACTGGAACTTCATGATGGCTGGTTCCGCAAGCACGAACCCGCTCCTCATGGTTCTGGCAGTGGGTCTCATGATGGCGTGGAAGGTGGCGGGCTACTACGGTGCCGACCGATGGTTGCTGCCGATGCTTGGAACACCGTGGCATGGGGGCACGCT
>BJHB01000109.1:0-9159 GCA_014191415.1 Chloroflexota bacterium | reverse complement strand
CTATCCATTCGGCGACAATCGCTCCGAGTACGGAACTGGTTGCAGCGATCTTTAGCGAAGCGAACAAATACGGGAGGCTTGCCGGCCACCGAACCAGGCGGAAGACCTGCCACTGGGAGGCCGCTAGGGCGTGCATGAGTTCAAGTTGGTCCGCTGATGGTGATGCGAAGCCTCTGGACATGTTCACGAGGGTCGGAAAAAACGATATGAGTGCGGCAATTGCGATTTTAGGTGCGTAGCCGTTGCCAAGCCAGATCACCAACAGTGGTGTGATCGCGACTAGCGGGATGGTTCGAAGGCCGATTGCAACCGGATAAAGCATGCGTGACAAGGGTGGCGCATAGACGAACATGGCGGCGAGACTGGTCGCGATCAGATTACCAATCACGAATCCTCCAACCGCTTCGAGCAGGGTTGGCTGCAAATGACGGGCCAATAGCGCCCAGTCGCGCTCAATTTGCAAGGCAATTACCGTCGGTGCGGGAAGCACATAGAGCGGGATACTCCAGAGTGATACCGACGCTTCCCATGCCAGCAGCACGGCCCCAAGCCCAGCCATGCTCACGATGGCCCGACCGATTGCGCGTCGCATGGCCGTGCGTGACGTTGGTCGATCAGGTGTACGCACCTCGCCCATCATCGGCTGGCTTCTTCAAGCGCCAGTCTGATGCGAGATACGATGTTGAATGTCTCGGTGTCTCGCTTCAGTGAAAGTGGTCTCGGTCGGACCAACGGGATCGGGAACTCCGAAACCACATGGGTGGGTCGTCTGCTTACCACCACAACTCGGTCGGCAAGGAAGACGGCTTCCTCGATGCTGTGCGTCACGAACAGGATTGCCGCCCGTGTTCGTGCCCACACATTTAGAAGCTCGATGTTCAGTCTGTCTCGTGTGAGTTCGTCGACAGCGCTGAATGGCTCATCCATGAGGATGAAACGCGGTTCGCTAGTCAGGCAGCGGGCTAGTGCGCACCGTTGACGCATTCCCCCAGACAATTGATCAGGAAGTGAATCCTCAAATCCGCTGAGGCCAACTTGAGAGATTGCCCGATCAACGGGTTCGGACCGGTTCGAATGAGAAACCCCAGCAACTTCGAGTGGTAACCCCACGTTTTCCCGGACGGTCCGCCATGGAAGCAGGGCGGGGTCCTGGAACACGACCCCGCCGAGGCGTTTGCGTCGCGCCTGATCCGGTGACGTGCCGAGAACCGTGACTTCACCTCGATCTGGGACAAGTAGACCGGTGACAAGTCGCAACGCGGTTGACTTGCCGCACCCTGAGGGACCAACGATGGCGACGAATTCGCCATCACCTACGGAGAGTGTCAGTCCTGCGACGGCCGGGACCTCACGTCCACCTTTCGGGATGAACGTGAGGTAGCAGTCGCGGAATTGGAGGGCGTCTCGCGATGGAATGGCGTGCACGCCAGACCGCTCGTGTCCAGACAATTGCGACTGGTTGCCGACGCGCGGGTTCACGCGCCGATTTTGCCGACTTTGTCGAGAATGTCGAGCGTCATCACGTCGTCGAGGTTGAGCGCCTTCTCAAGTTGCTTGGTGCGGTTGAGAAGGATGTCGTGGCCGGATTGCCAGACTGCCCGGTCCATCCAGAGGAGACCCTTCTGCTTCGTGAAATCGGTCTGGATGAGGGGGGTCTCGCGCTTGAGTTCCAGGAGTTGGTTGTCGAGTTTCAGGCCTTCTCCATACTTGTCAACTACAACCTTCGCGGTCTCGTCGGGGTTCCGGATGGCGTAATCCCACCCACGGGCGGTCGCCCTGGTCCAAGCGATCAGGAGGTCCTTCTTCTGGCTAATTGTCTCGTCAAGGGCAAACGGAGTGTTCCAGTAGAAGCCGAACCCAAGATCTGAGTACGGAACATAACCGATCGATTCCCCCGCACCCTCAAGGCTGATGACCTGATTGGTGACAAGACCCGTAAGGACGTCAACCTGTCCGGTCAACAGCGGCTGCACATCAAATCCCACGGGGATCAACGTGACATCCTCAACCTTGAGGTTGTTGATGGTCAGCATCGCCTCGGTGCTGGCTCGCGCCGTCTGCTGGTGGCCGATCTTCTTGCCCTTGAAGTCGGCGATGCCGTTGATCCCCGACTTTTTCTGCCAGAGAAAGCATCCTGGACCCTTCTGGAAGACGGCGCCGAACGCCTTTACGGGAATGCCCTGGGCACGGGCTAGCATCACTGACGCGCCACCGGAAAGGCCGATTGTGTCGGTCTTGCCCGCGACGGCTTGGATCTCTGGAAGGTTTTGGGCCGAGGGATTGACAGTAAGCTCGATTCCTTCGTCCTTGTAGAACCCCTTCTCCATAGCCGCGAACACTCCCGCGAACTCGGTGTTCTTGATCCAGGAGAGTCGAAGGCTGAGTGGGACCGTTGGCTTGGCCGTAGGTGCCGCCGTCGGGGCGGATGTGGTCGGAGGCGCCGGAGCCGCGGTAGATGCTGGCGCTGGCGCCTTTGTTGCCTGTGCGGGTGCCGGAGCCTCCGAGCCACAAGATGCAAGAAGGGCGGCGAGGCTTCCGAAACCTGTGCCAAGCAGGGACCGTCGACCCGATGAACCCAGAACTACCGTGAGCTTGCTGGCGTTGCCAAACATGATGTTCGTCTCCTTGGGACCGGTGACCTCCAAGTTGAAGAACGGCCACCCCGCCGAATAATAGACTGCCGGTCGCAAAAAAAGGTGGATAAGGGATGGGCCTTATCGAAACTTAGCCCGAAACTCGTGCAGCATGTCAACCCGGGATCGTTGCTCCCACGCTACGCAGGAGCAATCCCCTGAGGCTTGGCAAGGTGTCTTCGAGAGGCTGTGGCTTCTCGGCATAGAGCCACGTGAGAACGACTTCGTTCAGAGCTCCCATCCATGCGACCGCCGCGAGTTCGGTGTCTTGGGAAGGAATTGCACCTGCCCGCACGGCATCGTCTAGGTGGTGCGCAATGACCGTGATGAACCGTGAATGTATCCCGACCAGGCGTTCTTCAAGCCCAACAGCCTCGACGAGAAGTAGCCGTGCCAGCCGGCGCCTCTGACCGAATGCATCAACCACGATTGACAAAGCCATGTCCAGGCGCGCGATAGGATCGGGCGCGGACGCAAGACGGGTCTCAATCCGCGAAATCAATCGGTCTACAAGATGGGCGAGAAGGGCACTGAAGATGCCCTGCTTGTGCGGAAAATGGAAGTAAAACGTGCCCTTGGACGAGTTTGACAGACGCACTATCTCGTCCACGGCGGTCCCGTGATAGCCCTTTTCAGCGAAAACATCCGCTGCAGCGTCAAGGAGACGCTCTCTGGTCTCGGATGGTTCGTGCGGTCCGGCTGGTCGTCCCGCACGCCTGCGAATGAACTCCACCATCTGTACAGAAATGGTACCGGTCAAGACGTCCATAGGGATGACTTGACAGCCGCTGGGAGCTTCCTGTACCTTTTTACTGCATAAAGTTGATTGATGAACTTTTCTTTATGCGGGAGGAGCGAGTGATGGTCACAGGAGATGCGATGCCGTCTGTCCGCCGGTTTGGCCGTCGGCAGGCGATAGGAGTTGGGGCTGGTGGTGCATTCTCGGCGATTCTCGTTGCATGCGGGGCATCCAGCGAGCCGGCTGCTCCTGCAAAGCCGGCTGCTACGACCGCTCCGGTGTCTGCCACGACCGCACCAGCCGCAACCAAGGCGCCAGCCGCGGAACCGACCAAGGCAACCGTGGCAGGGGCACCTGCACCCAAGGGCTTTGCGAATCCCAACCTGATCGTTAGCGTCGATTGGCTCAAGCAGCACGCTTCCGATGCTGGCGTGCGGATCATTGACGCGCGTCCTGCAGCCGACTACGAGAAGGGACACCTTCCCGGAGCGGTCAACCTACCTGTTGTGGAGACTTTCGATCCCGCACAAGCGAAAAACCTTCCGGATACCAAGGAAAAGCTCGAGGCACTCTTCGGTCAGAAGGGGATCGCAAACGCCTCTCGGGTCATCATCTACGACAACGGCAAGGAGACACCAGCCGCGAGACTCTTTTGGACACTCGAATACGCTGGACACACCAACGCGGCGGTTCTTGATGGTGGACTGAAGGCGTGGGGCGGTTCAACATCAACCGAAGCGGTTTCGGCGCCAGCGGCGACGTTCGTCTCAAAGCTTGACCCGTCGAAGCTCCCGACCAAGGGACAGTGTGCCTTGGCAATCGGTGATCCGACCAAGGTTGTGCTCGATGCCCGCTCCCCTGCCGAGTTCCGCGGTGAAGACGTGCGTACCAAGTTTGGTGGGCACATCCCGGGTGCGGTCAACATCGAGTGGACGGAAAACTTTGGTTCAGCGACCCAGCTTCGCGAGCCGGAGGCCCTAACCGCACTCTACGAGGCCAAGGGCGTCAAGAAG
Source organism: Chloroflexota bacterium (assembly GCA_014191415.1). Taxonomy (GTDB): domain Bacteria; phylum Chloroflexota; class UBA11872; order UBA12225; family UBA12225; genus UBA12225. The sequence goes on along the minus strand of BJHB01000109.1, from coordinate 4,774 downwards.
GACAAGGAAGTCTACGCACTTTGCCAAACTGGGCAACGATCGTCGGTTTCCTACCTAGTGCTACGTTTGCTCGGTTACCCGAAAGTTGGCAACTACGCCGGATCGTGGGTCGAATGGGGAAATGACGAGGCTACGCCAAAGACCCAGGGCGCGTAGATCAGGCACAATTTTTCGCGATGGCCAACCCAACCGCCGGTGATCGGTTCTGCGAACTTGGCGCACCAACGCCTGACGTCGTCGGAGATCCGTCGGCGATGGTTTCTCCAGCCCACCGGGGTCTGACCTCGGTGGGCAATGCCTTGTTGGGGCTTGTTTCGCTTGCGTACGTTCTCACATCCCTCGTGGTGGTCATTAATGCCACGGGAAACGCGACTGGGGTTGTGTGGCTCCCGTCATTTCCGGACGCGTACTACGTAGTTTCCGGGTTCATGTACCGTCCGTTTGCCTCGTACTTTTCGATGCTAGCACCCGTTCAGGCGAACCCATCCATTGACTACATGTCGTATGCCTGGATTTCGCGGGCACCGTTTCTTGGGTTCCCGATTGCCTGGCTAGGGGTCAGGATCATCGTTGCGAGCACAGCGAATCGAACCAAAAAGCTCAGCGTGAGAGTTATCACTGCCTCAACCTTGGTAGGAGGCCTCTCCATTAGCCTCTTGGTTGTGAGTTGGGCGGTGATCAGGGCGGGGCTAGCGGGGCTCGACGGTCTTGAGCAGTTCGCGGCATTTGTCAAGGGCTATGGCGCGTGGGGACCGGTGGTGTCATTCCTAATGATGAGTCTCCAGGCAATTCCTATGCCAATTCCGACCTTGGCAATCACCCTTACCAATGGATTTATCTACGGTTTGTGGTGGGGTGCCTTGCTTTCGTGGTCAGGTGCCATGTGCGCCTCGGTCATCGGGTTTTCCCTAGCGCGCCGGCTCGGACGACCGTTTGTGACGCGGTTTGCCGGTGAAAGTGCACTGGCACTCGTCGATCGGTGGAGTACGGGAAATGCGACTCAGGCGGTGTTTGTCGCCCGACTAATCCCGCCGATGAGTTTCCGGGCAGTCAGTCTGGCTGCCGGCCTCACACCCATGCCTCTTTCGAGGTTCATGCTCGCAACGGGGGTAGGTCAGGCGCCGGCGACAATCGCGTACTCGGCGATTGGTAGTCAAATGGTCGCTGACGTGAGCCTTGCATTGTGGGTCTGTGGTGCTGTTGGCCTGATTGGAGTAGTGCTCGCGACCTTCAGGAGGGGCAACACATCGTCTCTGCGGGCCTCGGCCACGGAAATTGGCGATGCAGACAGCACAGGTGCTGTGGGCGGGCACGAAGTTGGTCAAGTGGGTGACGGGAAGTGACCTCGGCACGGAAGTTGGGATCTGCGCTGGTGCGCCCGCTCGTTAGCATCGCGCTTCTGGGCGCTCTTTTCTGGCGGCCCGGCGGAGGTGACATCTGGCAAACGGTCATCGACGCCGACCCATTGGCGACCGGTCTCGCCATCTTGCTGACCATCGCAGCGGTAATCGTTAGTGCGTGGAAGTGGCAACTGCTTCTTAGGGCAGTCGATCAGGATGTGAGTCTGTTTCGCCTCTCGGATGCGTACCTGGTCGGTCTTTTCTTTAACAATTTCCTGCCTTCAAATATCGGAGGTGATGTCGCGAGGGCTGACGCAATCGGCCGTCATACCGGGCGGCTCGGGGTTGTGGTCGCCTCGATTGCGGGAGAAAGGTTGCTCGCTGGCCTTGCGCTGGGCGCAACGGCTTCGGTCGCGCTCGTCGTGAGACAGGATCTGGTTGGTGTTGTCGGATCGGGTGTCGGCGCGGTCATGTTCGGGTTCATTGCCCTGACCGCGCTTTTTTCGATCTCACAGATCCGTGGCTACCTGATCCGACGGCTTGGACAGTCGGGTCGGCGCGGGTCGATCGCGCGGAGTGTTGAATCGCTGGGGCGAACCTTGTCAGATCCGTGGACCGTCCTTGCGGTCTTTGCCTTGTCAGTGGTCTTTCAGGCATTGGTCGTTGCGGTGGCCTGGGCGGGCTTCATGGCGGTAGGCGCACCAGTATCAATAGGTGTCTGTTTCGTGCTCATTCCAGTTATCTCGGCAATCCAGTTGGTGCCGGTATCGCTCGGCGGGTTTGGCGTTCGTGAAGGCGCGTACGCTTTCCTTTTCGGCCAATGCTGCGCGATTGCGCCAACGGCTGCGATCGCTTCGTCGTTGGTCTTCGCTGGGGTCGTAATGGGCGTCAGTCTGGTCGGTGGGGTCCGGTTCGCAATTACCCGGGCTAGAACCTGTGAAATGGCAAACTCGGAGCTGGCTTCGCTGCCGGATTTGGACCGCCTTCGACCGGTTGTGAACCGCGTAGCAAGGGAAACCTGGTTCAATCCAGATTGGCTCTGGAATTTTTGCCGGTCGATGCATTTGGCCGGACTGTCCACTGACCAGACGATTGCTGCACTGACCAGGCAAGGCGGCGCGAACCGCCTTCCGCGATCGAAGCGCGCCTTGAGGCGGGTGCAGTTGTGGGCTATCGCCCTGCGAGGTTCCCATTCAGCGGGTTAGTGGGCGCACTGACGCGAAGTGAAGCTCAGTGGGCATCGCGGAGGACCCCTTGGTCGGTCATCGTGCGGAAGCCCTGCTCGGAATAATCCCGAAAGCCCGGTTGGGCCTGGGCCCACGTCGCATATGCGGCGGCGGCCTCTTCCAATGTGTGAACCGGTTCCCACCCAAGGCCCCGGAGGCCCGAGATGTCTGACAGGATATGCCTCGTGTCGCCGACACGGAACCTGCGTGGCACTTCCGTTGTAACTGGCACCCGGAGCCCTCTTGAGACTACTTGCGCGTAGTCAAGCACGGTGATTGCCTTTCCACCGCCCACGTTCAAGGCGCGGAAGTTGGCCCGAGGATCGTCAAGCGCAAGGAGGTTTGCCCGTGCTACGTCCCACACTGGAACGTAGTCACGTAACTGCATGCCATCCTCGTATACCACTGGTGAGCGACCGTGGAGAACACGCTGCACGAAGATCCTGAGTGCGCCTGAATACGGGTTCGTGAAACTTTGCCGTGGGCCTTGGGTGATGCTGTAGCGCATCGCGACAGTTGGAATGTCGTACCGCGCCCCGAGATTGAGAGCGATGAGTTCCTGCGATAGCTTGGAAATTCCGTACTGGTTGTGCGGTCGTGGGGGGTCGTCCTCCCGCGTCGCTTGGGGCACCATGGGTTCGCCCCCGACCGGGCATCGTGGTTCCCAGTCGCATGCTTCCAATTGAGCCGAAGTGCGTTGACCGGGAAACTGCACACCATGGACGGGGCAGAGGTACCGGCCTTCACCAAATACCGCCTGGGACGTTGCGACCACGACCTTCTGGAGGTTTCGCCGAAGGGTTGGTTCAGCGACGAGAAGTTCATAGAGAAGTGCCGTTCCGGCGGCGTTGACATGGAAGAACTTGCTGAAGTTGGGCAGGTAGTCTTGGTACGCGGCCAGGTGAATGACTGCATCCACTCCGTCAAGGGCGTCCCGAAGAGTTGCCGGGTCCTCGACGCTCCCGTGAATTCGCTGAACACCCTCGGAAAGATACGCCGGCCAGATGCCCGCCTGGTGCACTGGTTCGATGAGTGCGTCAAGCACCCTGACGGTATCACCCCGGGCGACAAGGAGATCGACGGTGTGCGATCCAATGAACCCGGCCCCGCCGGTCACCAGTACGAGACGACTCATGATTGGTTCCTCACCTTGGATTGTGCGGCCCACCGAGACTGTCCGGTGCCCCGACGACGTCAGTTAGGCGCGAGGCCCTCCCTCGGACAACCCGCACGAGCCCGAAGATGCCTTGAAGTATCGTGCGCTCGCCTTCGGTGACGGTGCATGTCACTTCTATGTGGCGTCGGCCGGTCAAGGTGACAATCGCCGTAGCGGTCAGCGTACGTCGGTTCGAGGTAGGTGCCTCCATCGAGAACGAGGAGTAGCGAAGAGTGGTGACTTCCAGGCGGTACCCACCTGCTGCCTCGATGGCGGCGTCGATAGCGAGGCCGAGTGGGACGGTTGTCATGGGATGAATGGCCCTTCCGAGCGGCGCGTCGGCGCCACGGTATCGGGACATGAGGAGGCGCAGGAGTTCGGCGCCGGTTTCCAAAGTGACCGTATCGCCGATTGAAATACGGTCGTTCAACGCGCGCCTTAACCCGGTGATCCGTGCCGGATGGACGGATGAGGGGTGAGGCGGTGGTCGATGAGGCGAGACTTCGACTGGAGGCGCGCCATTGCTCGCCGGTCGTGATGGATCGGACCCGGTTGTCGTGTTCCCGGCATCAAGTCGAACATCCCGCTCGCCACTCGTGCGCGCATTCATCGTCTCGAGTATCGGCTATCGGTTTGCAATCGCGCATCACCCGCCGGTTTGGGTCGTCCCGAAACACGCAACCATTCGCGTGATTTTTCCGATTCTCAGGGTCAGTTACCGGTGTTTCTGCCGGTGTCAACGCAACGTAACGCGTAGCCGTCCGTTCCCAACTTGAGCAAATCTGTACTCGCCCACTTGTGCCGTTCCGGGCTTGTTACGCGTTGCCCGGGCTCACTACGCGCCGGAACAGGCCGGTTAATGGAAACAACCAAGATTCATGACCGCCATGACTAATCGAGACCGGAGACTTCACGCAGTCTCTCGAGAGGCTCGGGTCGCAAGTGACGATGAATTGCCCACAAACGAGTCTATTTCCCCGAGCCACGGGGCGAATGCTCAGGGTGCGGTCGCGGTGCTTGCAACCACGTGGTCTCAGGTTCTTGCGGTTGTC
>BJHB01000108.1:0-9190 GCA_014191415.1 Chloroflexota bacterium | reverse complement strand
CGCATTGTCCATGAACTGCTTCATCATGAACAGTCCGTAGCTCCACGCGAGGGCCGGCAGGATCAGCGCACCGTACGTATCGATGAGCCCGATCTTCTGCACCACGAGATACTGCGGAATGCGAGTTACCTGCGGGGCAAACATCAGGGCCGCCACGATCATTCCGAAGATGAAGTTACGACCCGGCAGCACCCTCGCCTTGGAGAGCGGATACGCACACATCGAGCACATCATCACTTGGAGAAGCACGGTCGTCAGCACCACGAAGATACTGTTGAACAGGTACCGCGTGAACGGCACTGCCAAGGCATTCGTGGCGAGCAACAGATCCTGGAAGTTGTCGAGGGTCGGGCGCCGGACCAGGAACGGTGGCGGAAAGAGCAGGAGCTCCTCAAGCGGCTTGAACGCGGTCGAGATGACGTACACGATCGGCAGCATCGAGAAGACCGCCATCGGGATCAGGAAAAGGTACGAAGGCGCGGGAGTCTGCTTGCGAAGGAACCGCATGACCTTCGTCACCGAAAAGTCAACGGTCTGAGGGCGTTGCACGAGTACGGCCATGGCTCGCTCTCCAAATCACTGGGTGAACCGGGAACCACGTGCCCCCGGACCACCCACCTTCCGACGGCTGATCAGTATTCGTTCTTCGAAGAAAACATGCGCATGAGCAGTCGGCCAAGGCCGAATGTCAGAAGGAAGAGGAAGACGGCAACGGTGGTTGCGTATCCCATCTCAAACCGGATGAACGCAAAGTCATACATGTGCGCCACGATGGTATGGCCGGCGTACAGTGGGCTTGGCAAGCCAGCGAGCGATGTCGCGACCTCGAAGACCGAGAACCCGGCAACCACCGCCATGACACTGCCGAAAAGCAACTGCGGCTTGATCATCGGCAGGGTGATGTACCAGACCTCCTGAAGCGGGTTCTTTATCCCGTCCATCTTCCCGGCCTCGTAGAGGTCTCCGGGAACGGTCTGCAACCCTGCAAGGAACACCAGGAACCCCGTTCCCATGCTCATCCAGAGGGCCACGAACATGATGACCGGCATGATGGCCGCCTGTTCGGCAAGGAACTGGTAAGGCTCATCGATCGCGCCGATCCCAAGGAGCCAATTGTTGAGGTAGCCGTAGCGGTCCCCGGAGAAAACGATCTTCCAGACCACACCCATTGCCACTGCGCCCGTGATCGACGGCGCGTAGAAGCAGAGTGCGAGCGGTGTCTTCAACTTCAATGGATTGATAAGCCAGGCAAACATGAATGAGAGGAAGAACCCGACCGGGCCAGTAATGACCGCGAATGTCAGGGTGTTCCCGATCGCGATGATGAACACATCGTCCTCAAGGAACAGCAACTTGTAGTTGCTCCACCCAATGAACCTTGGGGCCTCGAGCACATTAAAGTACGTGAAGCTCAGGTACACCGCCGTCAGGACCGGGGCCACCACGAAGATGGTGAAAAAGATCAGGAACGGTGCCATGAAAAGGTACGACGTTCCGAACTTCTGCCAGAACAGCGCCAATCCTTCCGGACGTGCGGCCGTGGAGACCATCCCGCGCGATGTCATCACCTCAGTGCGACCCGCCATGCCGTTTCCCCCCTGTTAGAACCACAGAATGCTTCCGAGGCCCGGAACGACTTGCCCCTGGGCAAACCCACCACTACCGAATGACGTTCATCACCCGCGCCGGTACATCGACTTGTCGACCTTCACGCCGAACTCTTCCTGCTTCTTGGCGAGTTCCTTGTTGATGTCGTAGATGGCATCCTCGAGCGCCTCACGCGGGTTCATTCCCTGAAGAACAACCCGGTTCCACGCATTCAGGACGTGGCGACCGGTAAAATATCCACCTAGTACCACAGGAGGTTCGCGGAACCAGCGCCACTGCTCCATGATGGATGCAATGTCCTTCTTGGGCCACGGCAATGCCTGCAGTGCCTCCAAGTTAGCGGTGTTCCAGCGGGCCTCAACACCGATCAGTGCCTCAAGTTCGCCACCGAAGCGCTGCTGGGCGTCCTTGGACGACCACCACTTGACGAACTGCCAGGCCTCTTCCTTGTGCTTCGATTGCTCGAAGATCACCATGCTCGCCCCGGTTCCACCACTGGCCCGGATGATCGTGCCGTCCGGCAACTTCTGACCAGTCTGCGGGTCAATGCATGGGACGACGGTACCCATCGAGGTCGTCGAACCACACCGGTGCCCCGGCATTGGTCGCATCTCCCACCGACCCGTCAATTCCGGAGCTGCCACCGAAAGGGCGATGTAGACCCCGTAGCCCGCCACGCCGATCGGTTGCTCACCGGTCCGCATCCGGGTGAAGAAGTTCGCCTCCCGGGGAATCTTGTAGTTGCTGTAGAGGTCAGTCCACTCCTGGAACCCGACCAATGCCTCTGGGGTGTCAAGCGAGGACCGGCATGAACCGTCCATGCACTTGTAGTACTCACCACCGTTCTGGAAAAGGAACGGCGTGAACCCGACCGCGCCTTCAGTCACGCCAACACCGGTTGGCGGCGGGTAGTAGAAGTCCAACCCGTTCTGCTGGAGCTTCAGCAGGGCGTCGTACAGGTCATCCCACGTGTCGGGAGGCTTGATCCCCAGTTCACTGAGGATGTCCGTCCGGTAGAAGGTCATCGCAAAATCCTGCGTCTCAGGAATTGCCCAGTTACCTTCCTCGTTGGTGAATGGAACCCGGTACCGGAATGGGACAAGCGCCCCTTCCCTGAACCGCTTGGCAATCTGAGGATAGTCCGGGAAGTTCGTCAGGTTGACGAGTCCCTTCCGTACCGCAAAGTCAACCGGAAGCTGGCTTGGCACACCAACCGCAACATCGGGGGCTTCACCAGCGGTCGTCGCGAGCAATAGTACGGACCCAGCACCTTCGCCCAGGCTTGCGGGCGGGATCACGTGGACGTTCACCTTGATCCCGTTGTTCGGCGTGAAGTCGTCCTCGATCATGTCCTTCATGATCTGGCCCCACTCGGTGCCGCGACCCACCCAAACATCAAGGACGGTCTCCTTGCTGTCCTTGGCATAGCTGCTCCCGAGGCCTGTGTAGTCACGCGTGAACGATGAGATGAACGTGCTCAACGAAGCAAGCGTCTGCTCGAACACATTCGCCTGAACGCGGGGCAATGGGGTGTTCGCCGAATGGACGGTGAGCCATTCCACCGCAAGCGGGTGGTTCTGCAAGTTCAGCAACCAAGTTGCCAGGATCCCCTGGCTTCTCATGAAGTCCTCGAGAAGCCGGTGAATTTCTGCAGGCTTGTCGATCATGCGCTGCAATTGCGACTCGACGACCCGGAACGCCGATGAGGCATCGTTCTTTGCCCGTCCAATCTCCTCCATGCGCGATGCCTGCAATTCGAGGCGGTCGTGCAATTTCTGGAGGCGCGGGACAAGGGTCGGGATCTTCTCATGGAGGTCCCATTCCATGTTCACGTCCGGTTGGGACCCGGTGATCATGAGCATCTCGCGGCTCATCTGGCTCATTTCAGAGAGCATCAGGTCGAGTTCGCGCATGGTCTCAGACATGAAGCCAAGCGTGACGTCCATCTGGACGACGTTCTTACCCTTTGTCAGATGGAAGAGATACGGCTTGCCCTCCGCCAACTGGTTCTCGCGCATGGTCTCCAAGCGCCAGTCCCGTTCCATCCGGAACAGGATCCCGCCGGCCTCTCGAAACGGCACTTCTCCGTTGATCCGAAGTGACCGCATGCGGGGGCGTCGTCCCGCCCATCCCTGCCAGATGTTGAAACTCAGTTCATAGAGGCCGTCTTCAGGAACCTCGACTTCCCACCGTACCCACTGGCCGGGCAGGCGCCACCGCCACCAACCAAACGAATTCAGCTTGAACAGACCGTCGGCGTAGGGACTGGCCAGCGCGTCGAAGTTGACCTCTCCGCGTACCGTCGGATCGGACTTCACGGTTGGGTTCTCGGCCTCGACGAGAGTGGCCTTCTTGACCTCGACTTCCTTGAGACCCTTCGACTTCCAGATCTTTATCTGCTCATCGTAAAGGGGAACGATCTTGGGTGAATGCACGGAAATGGACGCAAGGGCTAGGGTCTCTCGCACCGTCTGGAGGCGCAGCCGTTGAAGTCCCTTTTCGAATAGGAACTGGAACGGGGCGTCATAGCGTCCATCAGCATCCTCGATAGTCTTGGTCTCCCACTGGGGAGCCTCAATCTGGGCCGGACGGACGTCGTTCCCCTGGTTGTCCTTCTTGACCGCGCCGTTATCCTTCCACACCCTCTGGAAGACCACCCGCTTGGCCTCTCGGAAAGGCAACTTGCCATTGATCAGCAGATCGCGTTGCACCGATGCCCGCTTGCCGGGAATCGGGTAGTAGTCCATCGTGATCTCGTACAGACCCGTGGACGGAACGTCAATTTCCCATTCGACCCACCCATCATCCTCGGTCCAGAGGAGTGACGGTCCCGGGCGACCCTTGAAGTTGTCGACCTTCTGCAAGCCTTCAGAACCACCGTTGCTGACGTAGTTGACTGCCGGGATCTTGATGACAACGTCGGTCGTGGCCTTGAATTTCTTGTCCCATTCGGCCTTGACATCGGCGTAGATCGGCTGGCCCGCCAGATCTTCGGGCAGCATGTCCTCGAACAGCTTTTCCGTCTTCGGTGCGACAGGCATCGGCTTCGCCGGGGGTTGCGCCTGACCTGTGTGGCTACCACCAAATTCGGCCGTGCCGACCGATGTGGCCCCGGCACCGACGGGTTGCGCCAGGGGCGCGATTGACATCGCAACAACCGCAACGGCAACCGCCCGGTGCGCCCACGCCGTCAGGCGTGCGCCACCCACCGATCGCCAGCGCGGCATCTGGGGCACATGCCCCCGCACGACGTTCACGATCGAACCCCCTCGCATCGCGTTCCTCCGACTTCACCGCCACCCAGGCGAGTGCTGTCCATCTCATTGACCGATTGATTGATTTACAGTTTGAGTGACCGAACCGCAGCACGGCAACCGACACGGCGAAATGGTGCGACGCCGTCCCCGCAACCGCCCCCGGGCAAGGCCGCCGGCAGTATATCGGCGGCCGAGATACCCGACAACAGGCGAGAAGCGGCCATGCCGTTATACTCCCGCCGCGGGTCAATCTATTCGCTCGCGGGCGACAGCGCAACCCGCGATGTGGGAAGCATCGTGTGCGGAACCGACTGCGATGCCGTCCACCCACGGGAAATCACTCGATGGTTCTCAGTGACCGGACAATCAAAGAGCTGATTGGCCAAGGACGGATTGGCATCAAGCCATTCGATGGACATTCGGTGCAGCCGTCAAGCGTGGACCTCCGACTGGACTTCCGCTTCCGCGTCTTTCGAAGTACCCGCCATAGCCATATCGATCCACGCGTCGATCAGGCAGACCTGACCGAACTGGTCACCCTAGGTCCCGATGAGCCATTCGTCCTGCAACCAGGCCAGTTTTGCCTCGGAAATACGCTGGAACAAATCTCGCTCCCAGACGACATCGTCGGCCGGCTCGAGGGCAAGAGTTCCCTCGGACGCCTTGGACTCGTCATCCATTCGACTGCTGGCTACGTCGATCCCGGATTCCGTGGTCACCTGACCCTCGAACTGAGCAATGCAGCGCCCCTGCCTATCCTGCTCTTCCCGACGATGAAGATCGGGCAACTCAGTTTCCTGCAGATGTCGACACCCGCCGACCATCCATATGGAACAGGTCCCCTTGGCAGCAAGTACCAGGGACAGGACGAACCTACCGCGAGCCGGATCCATCTCGACTTCGCGCGTGACCAGCAAGGATGATGTCGCAGTCCAAGACACGGTCACCTTCGCCAATACCCTCGATACCTGCGCTATAGTCGGTGGCGATGCCAGTTCCATCACGCATCATGCAACCGACGGCCCGGCGATCCTTCCTCGCCCTGACCGGGTCCGGTGCGGTGGCCGTTGGTGCAAGCCTGTCCGCATGTCAAATCAATCCCTTTGCCCCGACGTCAGATGCGCAAGCCCTGCGTACCTTCCTGTGGAACTTCGAAACCCTTGACCCCGCGTTCACGACCGGCATCCTCGAAGCCGAGTACGTTGTTCACATCTTCAGTGGATTGACCGCACTGAACGACAAGCTTGAGGTTGTGCCCGACCTTGCCGAGAAATGGTCGGTTAGCCAGGACGGTCGGGTCTACACCTTTACAATCCGAAAGAACTCCCGGTTCCATGATGGGCGTGCTGTCACCGCCGCCGACGTCAAGTTCAGTATCGAACGCGCCGCCGACCCTCGTCTTGCCTCGCCGGTCGCACTGACCTACCTGGGCGACATCGAGGGCTTTGCCTCAAGACTGTCTGGTCAGACCGCTGAGGTATCGGGGGTGCGGGTGAAAGACGACAGCACCATCGAGATCGCTCTTGATGAACCGCGTGTCTACTTCCTCGCCAAGCTGACCTACCCGGTCAGTTATGTCGTAGACCGGCAGAACGTCGCAACCGGACCGGACTGGTGGTTGCAACCGAATGGGACCGGCCCGTTCAAGGTGGCCCGCCTACGGCCAGGAGACACCCTCTCACTCGTGCGTCACGAGGGCTACTACGGCACCAAGCCGGCACTGACTGGCGTGGAGTACCTGGCCGTCGCACCCGTCGAAGCCTACGAGGCCAATGAAATCGACATTGCCGTTGTCGACCTCGCTGACATCGAGCGGGTGACAGACAAGAGTGACCCGCTCAATCGGGAGCTCCGCGTCCGCACGGACCTTGATATCCAGTACCTCGCGATGAGCGTCACCGCCAAGCCATTCGATGACCCGAAGGTACGTCAGGCCTTCAATCACGCCTTGGACCGCGATCGCATCGCAACCGTGACCCTGAAGCGCACGGTGATCAAGGCCGACGGCATCCTGCCCCCCGGGCTTCCCGGCAAGAGCGACCGCACGAGAGGTCTGGACTTCGATGTCTCCCGCGCCCGGCAACTCATCTCGGAGTCGAGTTATCGGGATACGCAGAACTTCCCTGAGATTTCGCTCACGGTCATGGGCACCCAGACCCCACCGCCTCCGGAGATCAATGCAATCGTTGCGACCTACCGGCAAAGCCTGGGCGTCGACGTCCGGGTCCGCCAATTGAACCGTGATGACTTCATCGCTGCCGCCCAGAAAGATCGTGACCGGCCACAACTTTGCATGACGGGTTGGATTGCGGACTACGCCGACCCGCAGAACTTCCTCGACATCCTCCTCCATAGCAAGAGTCGAGAGAATGTCTCGCGCTATGCCAATCCAGAAGTTGACCGCCTCCTCGAGCGGGCACGCACCGAACGTGACAACGCCGTCCGCATGAAGCTTTATCAGGATGCCGAGATACAGATCATCCAGGACGCGCCTTGGGTGCCCATGTGGCATACCAAGCGCTACACATTGGTCAAACCGTGGGTCCAGGGTTACACCGGAACATCGGTCGTCCAACCGTGGCTGAAATCAATATCACTGAAGGGACGCCCCGAGTTGGTTGGTGCCACCCCAACCGCGAGCCGCCGGGCCTGATCTCGTCCCGACTTTCACCAACCGGCCCCACCCAATCCCAGTGAAGAACCTCAAAGGAACTACCATGGCCCGTGTCGATGGTCGCCAAGCAAACGAACTGCGCCACACCGTCATAATGCCCCACGTCCTGGACCATGCAGAGGGATCCGCAATGATCGAGGTCGGAAAGACGCGCGTCCTGTGTGCCGCCAGTGTCGAGGAAAACCAGCCTCCCCACCTCAAAGGCACTGACGAAGGTTGGATCACCGCCGAGTACTCCATGCTTCCGCGGTCCACTCACACCCGGTCACAACGCGAATCAACCCGGGGAAAGGTGGGCGGACGCACTCACGAAATCCAGCGTCTGATCGGCCGTTCGCTTCGGGCAGCACTTGATCTTAGCCGCCTCGGGCCCCGCACGATCTACATCGACTGCGACGTGATCCAGGCCGACGGTGGCACCCGCACCGCAGCGATTACCGGCGGATACGTCGCACTTGCGCTCGCGGTCAACCACATTGCGTCGGTCCGGCGACTATCGCGACCACCGCTCCGCACACAAATCGCTGCGGTCAGCGCCGGGATTGTCGCGGGCGAACCGCTCCTCGACCTCGCCTACACCGAGGATTCTCGGGCCGAGGTCGACTTCAACGTGGTCATGACGGGTGATGGCGAGTTCATCGAGGTGCAGGGGACGGCCGAGGGGAAGCCATTCTCGCGCGTACGCCTCGACACCATCCTTGACCTCGCGGGCACCGGCCTCCAGTCGCTCTTTGACCTGCAGCGCAAGGCCATCGCCACCAGTCGCCAATAACCCCCGCCGGGTGATCAGTCAAGCGCGTGGACGAGCGCGTTGAACTGATCACCCCGGTCAAACTCGTTCACGAACATCCCGAACGATGCACACCCTGGCGAAAGCAGGACAGCCGCGCCACCTCCGGCAAGTTGGGAAGCTTGGGTAACCGCGTCCGGGAAGGAGCGATGCCTCCCCCGCACCAGGCCTTCACCGACAGCGGCAACCAAACGATCGGTGGCGGAACCTTCAAGGAGGACAATGTCAGTCACTCTCGACCGAGGGTCTGCCAACGAAGCCACAAGACCTGTGAAGTCCAACCCCTTATCCGCCCCACCGAGCAACAGCACGATCGGTCCGGAAACGGATGACAGCGCAGCCACCGTCGCGTCGGGGGTCGTCGCCGCTGTGTCGTTTATGTAACGCACCCCGCGATGCACCCTGACAACCTCCTGCCGGTAGGGCACCCCGGCAAAACCCCGGATTGCCTCCGCGATGGCCTCCTCTGCAATCCCTGACGACCGCGCCAAGGTTGCCGCGCAGTTCGCGTTGGCAAGGTTGTGGGATCCGCCCCATGTACTTCCCGGATCTCCAAAACCAACAAGCGCATCACTGGGATCGAACCACTCAACCCGCCCCGGGGCAGTCGTCGCAAAGGCTTCCGAATAGGCGTCATCCCGGTTTAGTAGCAAGACATCTCCCGATCCCTGATAAATGAAGATCCGGCGCTTTGCATCCATGTACGACGCCATATCGGGATACCGGTTCAGGTGATCCACCATGAGGTTTGTCACCGCCGCGGTACGAGGACTCGTCCGGATCGCGTCAAGCCCCTCCAGTTGGAAGCTGGAAAGTTCCAGGATCACGTCGGTCGTCGGGGTGATCCGCGACAACTGCCCT